>FZLR01000029.1 GCA_900197615.1 Rhodospirillaceae bacterium Spongia-Bin9 | reverse complement strand
CGGAGGCTGTGGCCTCCCGACAGCCAGAATTTCTCGGGGCCGAGGGCCGGGCCGACCATCGGGTTGCCGTCGGGCGTATAGGCGATCGGGCCGTTGACGATGTCCTTGATGCCGGCGTTCTCGAAGCTCGGCACCCGGTTCATGGCCGCCTCGACATGGGGCAGCAGCCGGTCGAGTTCGCCGGGGAACAGGTCCTTCTCGAAGGTCTCTGGCACGCCGTCGGCGAAGACGGCCGGCGCGTGGCGCTCGTAGGGGCCGAGGATCCAGCCCATACGCTCCTCGCGCAGATAATAGGAGGAGTCGGATTCCCGGAGCACGGCGAGCTCGGCATTGCCGGCTTCCCGGTATTCCTGCAGCACCGGATCGACGTCGGTGACGATATACTGGTGCTGGACGGGGATCGCCGGAATTTCCAGGCCGACCGTCCGGGCGGTGGTGCGCGCATAGTTGCCGGTCGCGCTCACGACATGCTCGCAGCGGATGTCACCCTTGTCGGTCTTCACGATCCATTCGCGATTGTCGCGCTCGATGCCGGTGACCGTGGTGTGCTGGTGGATTTCCGCGCCGCGGTTGCGCGCGCCTTTGGCCAGCGCCATCGTCACGTCGACCGGCGCGATATGGCCGTCCGTGGGGTGCCACAGGGCGCCGACCAGGCCTTCCGCGTTTATGAGCGGCCAGAGTTGCCCGATCCGGTCGACATCGACGATCTCGCATTCGACGCCGATGGTTTCCGCCGTGCACTGGTAGAGACGGTATTCGTCCATGCGGTCGCGGTTGGTCGCGAGGCGCAGGTTGCCGTTGACGTGGAAACTGACGTCCTGGCCGGTCTCCGCCTCCAGCGTCTTGTACAGGTTGACCGAATACTGGTGCAGCTGGCCGACCGAATAGCTCATGTTGAACAGCGGCAGCAGGCCGGCGGCGTGCCAGGTCGACCCGGCCGTCAGTTCCGTGCGCTCGACCAGCACGGCATCGGACCAGCCTTTTTTTGCCAGGTGATACAGGGTCGAAACCCCGACCACACCGCCGCCGATGACGACAACGCGCGCCTGGTTCTTCATCCGCGGGGCCTCCCCGATTTCGCCGTCCGCCTAACCTGCCGCCCGGTCCGGTTGAGAACGGCGCCCGGCGGAGGCGCGGGATAGTATGCAGAACCGGCAGGAATGCACGCAAAATCTGGCGTGATCGACGCGCGACCCGCGGCGGCGACTGGCGCTCGCTAACGCCCGGCTTCGTGACGCTGTCTGCGGAGCCGCTCGAAATAGTCCGCATCTGCCATGCCAGCGGGCGGCGAAGCAGCACCTTCGAGAATGCGAGCGCGCAAGAGCTGCCGGTCGCGGTCCTTGCGGATCGGCTCGCGGACATACTCGCTGGAGGAACTGTAGCCGCTTGAGGCGACTCGATCCTCGACGAAGGATTTGAGGGACCTGGGCAGCGAAATGTTCATCGTGCTCGTACGGTGACACTAGCGGTATCGACTTAGTTTGGCGAGAATTTGAGCGGTTCGCGCAACTGCGACCGGCACGGAAGGGGGTCGCAGTCTTGCCTAACTCAATCGGCTTTGATTTCATTGCCAAAATAATGTACAGAAAAAATATACATACCAGCGGAAAGGGCTGACGATGAAAACGATCGCCGCCGCCGAATTCAAGGCCAAATGCCTCCGCGTGATCGGGCAGATGTGCGAAGACCGCGAGCCGGTGACAATCACCAAACACGGCCGGCCGTTGGCGGTGCTGTCGCCGTATGTGCCCGCAGATGGAACCGCCTCGATCATCGGCGCCATGGAGGGGTCGGTGCTGGACTATGACGACCCGTTCCTGCCCGCGGCCGATCCGGACGATTGGGACGCCAACCGGTGATCGTTCTGGACACGCATGTCCTGATCTGGGCCGTTGGCGGCGACCGGCGTCTCGGCAAGACCGCGCGTGGCGCAATCGAAGAGTCCTTGCAGACGGATCGCGCTGCAGTTTCGGCGATCACGCCGTGGGAAATCGCCATGCTGGTGGAGAAGGGCCGGCTCCGGCTCGGATGCGAAGTCCGGTCTTGGATCGACGATACGCTGGCCTTGCCGGGCATATTCCTGGCGCCCATCGAGCCCGCGATTGCGATCGACAGCGTGCGCCTGCCGGGCGAGTTTCATGCCGATCCGGCGGACCGCTTTATCGTCTCGACTGCGCGCCGCTTCGATGCCCCCCTCATTACGGCCGATCGCGCGATTCTCGCTTATGCCGCTGCCGGGTATGTCCGGGCGATGAACGCCGCTGCGTAGTGCAGAGGTCGGACCCGCGTGGCGCAATCCGCGGCGCAGCCGACGCAGTTTACTCGCCGAACACGCGCTCGAAAATCGTCTCGACCTGGCTTGTGAAGAAGGCCGGGTCGAAAAGCGCGTCGACTTTCTCCGCCGTCAGACGGGCCGCGATATCGGCGTCGGCCTTGAGCGCCGCGGCGAAGTCGCCGCCGTCCTGCCAGACCGTCATGGCGTGGCGCTGGACGGCGCGGTAGGCGTCTTCCCGGCTCATCCCGGCCTGGGTCAGCGCGAGCAGGACGCGCTGGGAATTGTGCAGGCCGCCGAGGGCGTCGACGTTGGCCTGCATACGCTCCGGGTAAACGACGAGTTTGTCGACCACGCCGGTCAGCCGGGCCAGCGCGAAATCCAGCGCCACGGTGGCGTCCGGGCCGATATGCCGCTCAACCGAACTGTGGGAGATGTCGCGCTCGTGCCACAGGGCGGCATTTTCCATTGCCGGCACGACCATACCGCGGATCAGCCGGGCCTGCCCGGTCAGGTTCTCGCTCAGCACCGGGTTGCGCTTGTGCGGCATGGCCGAGGAGCCCTTCTGGCCCTCGGAGAAGAATTCCTCGGCCTCGCGCACCTCGGTGCGCTGCAGATGGCGGATCTCGACCGCCAGCCGCTCGATCGCGCCGGCGATCACGCCGAGGGTTGCGAAATACATGGCGTGGCGGTCGCGCGGGATAACCTGGGTCGAGACCGGTTCGGGAGTCAGGCCGAGCTTCGCTGCGACATGGGCCTCGATCTGCGGATCGACGGTCGCGAAGGCGCCGACCGCGCCGGAAATGGCGCAGGTCGCGATCTCGGCCCGCGCCGCCTCCAGCCGCGCCCGGCAGCGGGCGAACTCGGCATAGTGCCCGGCCAGCTTGACGCCGAAGGTGGTCGGCTCGGCATGGATGCCGTGGCTGCGCCCCATCGTCAGGGTGTATTTGTGCTCTTCGGCGCGGCGTTTGAGGGCGGCCAGCAGCCCGTCCAGGTCGTCCAGCAGCAGGTCGCTCGCCCGGCTGAGCTGGACGGCGAAACAGGTATCCAGAACGTCCGAGGATGTCAGCCCCTGGTGGACGAAACGGGCTTCCGGGCCGACCTGCCCGGCCAGTTCGGTCAGAAAGGCGATGACGTCGTGTTTGACCTCGGCCTCGATGGCGTCGATGCGGGCGATGCGCTCCGCCGTGTAGGGCCTGTCGCCGTTGCGCCACACCGCCGCCGTCGTACCCGCCGGGATCGCGCCGAGCTTCTCCAGCGCATCGCAGGCATGGGCCTCGATCTCGAACCAGATGCGGAAGCGGCTGGCCGGTTCCCAGATGGCGGCCATGGCGGGACGGGTGTAACGCGGGATCATGCGCGGGCTCCGGTCGGAGGCTGGTGCCCGTTGCTACACCGGCGCGCCCGCAGCCGCCAGCAGACGGGTCGCCGCGCGGCTGCTGGCATCGGGCCGGGGGCGATGCTATACCGCCCCCGATACCGCCGCTCCACCGATACCGGAGATTCGAATGCACCGCTGGAGCCGCCTGCTGCTCCTGCCTCTCGCCGCCGCCCTCGTCATCGGCGGTGTAGCCATCGCCGAGGCGCAGACGAAATCCCAAACGGAATCCGGGAAGAAAACGGCGGCGCTGAGCCGCGGCGACAAGATCGCCAAGGCCCTGCCGCCGCCGCTGGACGGCCAGACGGCGCGGGAGCGGGTGGAAGACAATGCCGAGACCGGACAGGTGCGCGTCCAGCGGGTCTATCAGGCCGCGGATGGCAAGCCCGTTATCGCGATCGTGGTGCGCAGCGAAACGCCGGAAACCCTCGGCAAACGCCGCGCCACGTTCATGGATCCCAGGTTGGTCGAGGCTAAAAAGGGCGAGTTCAGGGAGATTTCCGGCCAGCGGTTCTCGATCCTGAAGGTCGAGGGCGAATATACGGCCATGACCGTTGTCGCCGACCGCTATTCGGTCCTGTTTTTCGGAACGGCGGACCGGACGACTCTGTTCGCCCACATCGTTTCGACGGATTTCGGCCGGATCGGCTCCGTCGAATAGGGCGCGGCGGCCGCGCCGCCGGCGGTTCCGGCCCGAAACCGGCAACGAGGTGCCGAAAATGCGCTTCGACCCCGCTTCCCGGGACGTTGGCAACATCGTCTTCTTCGAGCATGTCAACCTGACGATCCCGGACCAGGAAACGGCGACCGATTTCTACGTCGAAGCCCTCGGCCTGACCCGCGATCCCTATATGATGGTCGGCACGAACAACATGTGGATCAACGCCGGCCGGCAGCAGTTCCACCTTCCCAGGGGAAAGCCGCAGCGTTTCCGCGGCGTCATCGGCCTCACGGCGCCGGACCTGGACGCGCTGGAGGCCCGGCTGCGCAAGGTGTCGCCGAGGCTCGACGGCACGCAATTCTCATGGCGGCGAGAGGGCGCGCAGGTTGCCCTGACATGCCCCTGGGGAAACCGGTTCCGCGCGCACCCGGCCGGCGGCGCCTCCGGTGGGCCGCTCGGCATTCCCTATCTCGAAATGCCGGTCGCGAGGGGTGCGGCGGCGGGCATCGCGCGGTTCTACCGCTCGGCGATGGGCGCCCCGGCGGAGGTCGAGGGCGGCTGTGTGCGGGTGACGGTCGGCCCGGGGCAGTGCTTCGTGTTTCGGGAAAGCGACGGGCCGGAAGAGGAATACGACGGCCACCATGTCGCGATCTATGTCGCCGACTTTTCCGGGCCCTATCGCGCGCTGGCCGAACGCAGCCTGGTCACCGCGGAGGACAACCCCGACCAGTACCGCTTCATCGACATCGTCGCGCCGCGCGCGAAGAAACCCCTGTTCGCGATCGAGCACGAGGTGCGCAGCCTGCACCATCCGCTGTACGGGCGTGCGCTCGTCAACCGTGCCGGAGCGTGAGGGGCGGACTGCCGCTCGGGCCGGGAACCGGGCCCGACGCTTCGTCCGCCATTCGAACCGACGGCTTTTCGCAGGCCCGAAAATTTCTTGGGGATAACTTTATCCACAGCCCGACACCGCAGGAATCCGCAGCGAAAGGATCGGTTTGTGGAAAAAATTGAAAGAATTTGTGGCGTAAGTGTTTGGTTATCCACCGAAAATCCAAACAATCGCCATAGATTTTTGTTGCTTCGCCGACAGGCGCGAAGCACAATTCATTCACGCGATGGGCGACCGCAAGGAAGCCGGTCGCGGAAGCGGCGAAAACCTTCGGGCGATCGGCGCTTGAGCCGGAGAACCGGGCCCTCGGGACCGGATCGAAGGCGGAACGGCCAGGCGGCTTCGGCCGTCGAGGTCGGGAGCCGGGGAACCTTCGGGCGAGCCGGCAACCGGGAAGCGGACCTTCGGGAACGCGGAACGGATGGGCAGCCCGCAAGGGCGAGCCCGCGGTCCGGGCCTTCGGGCCGGGACCATGTGGGAAGCCCTTCGGGGCGGACCCGCAGAGAAGGTGTCAGGGGGCTCTTCGGAGCCATGCAGGGACGTCCGCGTCGAAGCACCTGGCGCCTTCTTTGCGTCTGGGCGGTGGAAAGGCAGTGGCGGACGCTCGGCGCAAAGATTTACCCCAATAAAAACTGTGTATTCACGCCATGCAAGTGTGTGTCCCATTTAGTGGAACTCCAGGATTGGTTTTCCCCTAATTGCTCGAATCTTCGTCCTTCTGTTTCTTTTGGTCAGCTTGTTTTTTCGCGGCTTCTTTCTGTTTGGCGATATTCGCGAGAAGAGTCTTGCAATCTTTCTTGATTGCGGTTTGCTCGATCGCTTCGCCTTCACCCTTTAGTCGGGCAAGTTCTTCTTTACGGTCATCACCGATCAGAAAGAAAAGCGCAGGCCAAAACAGAACAAGACCGACACCCATTGCGACAGCATCTTTGTCTGCCTCCGAATCCTGAACCCCTGCGACTTCTCGCGCCTTTCTCCCTACTCGAAGCATCTCCTCGGTGAGCTGCTCACAGGTGAAAGATTGGTATTGGAGCGGCGATACGTAACTTGCTGAAATATTCTGAGACGAACTTGCGCATCCCGCCGTTACGAGAGTGGCGGTCAGGGCAATGGCATGCAGGCGCTTCATGTCTCATCTCGGCTAAACAGTTTGCAGAAAATGCAATGTCATCCGAGGAAGCGAACAGCCTTGTCGAATAGTACGACAATTATACCCTGCGCAGTCAGCCCGGATGACGTCGCAGGATCGAACCTGTGAGCGATGCTCACATCCGCGTCAAGCAAAATAAGATAATCGATTATAGAATAATTCGCACAGTTCAAAGTTTCGGCCAAATTTCATGCGACGCGACCGGATCGGGTGCCGCCGCGCCGTCGCTGCGCAAATTGTTTCCGGTTCGACGTCCACTCTGTCGTGACGAAACAAAGCCCGGCCGCACCGGAGTGCAGCCGGGTTTGCTGTGCCAGGGCGTGTCCGCGTCTTTCGCACCTGTGCGGCGTCTGCATATCGGCGACAGGAAAATTTGTCAACAAGATTTTGTGGCTCGGCGAATAATTCTTCAAGATTTTGTGATATTCGCGCGGGGACGGCCCGACGACGCGTCAATGCCCGAACCGGCTGAACGCCGCCAGCGACCGCCTCCGAAGCCGCCAAAGGCGGCGCCGGACGGGCGTCATGGCCGGGATTCCGGCGGGTCTCGGCCCGGCGCGGCAGTCGGAGGGGTGTTGCGGATGCTACGGCCGGATATAGGTCCAGCCCTGCTCCTGCAGCTCCATCAGGCGCACGACGCCGGACGGCACCTTCTTCGCCTCGGCGACCAGGGCAAGCTGTTTGCCGGCCTTCTTGCTCATCTTGCGGTGGGTGTTGCCGCAGGCCGAGAAGCGCAGGTCCGGATCGGCCAGGCTCATGGCCGCGACCCGGCCCTTCACCGGCGAGGTATCGGCGCGCAGCATGTGCAGGCCGGGGCCGTAGGCGACGATCTCGATCATCACCTTCTCGCCTTTCGAAGAATAGTATTTGCGGATGTTCTGCGCATTGTTCAGCGCCATGTTCATCCGCTTGGTGTCCCGGTCGTCGACATGGATCGCCACTTTATGCACCTTCGCCTGCGCATGGGCGGGTGCGAGCGAGAGGGGCGTGAAGGCCAGCATCAGGCAGAGCGCCAAAGTCGTGGCAATCGTCTTCATCTTTCGATCTCCTCGGTAAACTGCTGCATGGGGCAGGGCGCGCCCGGCCGATCGCCGGAACCGTCCTAGAATTCAAGCATGTCCTGTATTGCCTCGATGCCCTCGGCGGCGCAATCGTGATCGAGCTTGCCGCCCGGCGCGCCGGACACCCCGACGCCGCCGACAACCGACCCCGCGGCCGTGACCCGGACCCCGCCGCCGACGAACAATGCCTGGTCGATCTGGCGGATGCCGGGGTTGAGCGAGCCGTCCTCGATCAGCCGGTACACCTCCCACGTATCCGTGCGGAAGGAAACCGCCGACCACGCCTTGCGCCGCGCGGTCTCGACCGTATGGGCGCCGGCCAGCCGGTCGCGCAGCGCGACCTGCACCCCGCCGAAACGGTCCGTCACCACGACCGCGACCTGGTAGCCGCCCTTGCGGCACGCCTCGAGCGTCGCCTGCGCCAGTGCGAGCGCCGTCTTCGGCGTCATCACCTTGAAGGTCGCCAGCGCCTTTTCCTCTGCGCCGGCAGAGGTTGCAAATGCTCCCGACAGAGCCAGCGCCGCAGCGGCGGCGATCCTCATGAATCCTGGTCGCAATCGGTACATGATCGTCCTTTCGTTCTGTGCGCCGGGCGGACATTCCCCTCCGGCAGCTTTTCCAGCAGCCGCTCAAGCAGCGGCCAGAAGAAATCCTCGCCCGGATAGCCGACGAGGCGGCCGAGTTCGCGGCCCCGGCGCCAGAGCACGAAAGTCGGCGTGTAGGCGATGCCGCGGACCGCGCGGTAGGCGGCCGGGATTGCGCGGTCGATATCGATCCGGCGCAGCGGCGCGATCCGGCCGAAGCGCGTCTTGCCGTAGGCCGGGCCGATCTCCTCGTGCCAGCGCTCGCACCATTCGCAGGCCGCCGATTCGAACATCAGCAACTCCGCCGTGCGCGCAGGCGCCGGTGCGACCGCAAACAGTCCGGCGGCAACCCCGACAACAAGAAGCACGGACAGGAATTTCGGCATCGGCGCCCGTTGATTTCCGCGCGTTCGCAAGGGTCCGAACCCTGCAGATCGTCGACTTCGATTCGCGCTTGTTAAATTAGAAAGTATGAATATGATACCGCAACTCCGGCGGGTGGGAACACCGGATTTGCGGCGCTTTTGCTGCTCCGGAACCGCCTCGGGGAATTCGGTTCGCCGGCCGGAAACGGTGGCGGGCCCCGGTCAGGAGGGCATGGGTTTGAAGTTCGGTCGACTTGTCTTGGCAACTCTTTTCGCATCCGCGCTTGCGGCAACTCCTTTCGCCGCACAGCAGGCCCTCGGCCAAGGCAAGGCCCCGCTGGTCAAGTACAAGATCGTGGACGAAGACAGCATCCCCGAATCGTTGACCGGCAAGCCGGGCGATCCCGAAAAGGGCAAGAAATGGTCCATCAACACCCGGCAGGGCCATTGCATCGCCTGCCATGTCATGCCGGTCGACCAGCCGTATATGGGCGAGGTCGGGCCGTCCCTGGTCGGGGTGGCATCGCGCTACACGGCCGGTGAGCTCCGGATGCTGATCGTCAACCCGAAAGTGGTGAACGAAGACACGATGATGCCCGCCTTTTATAAGGCCGACGGGTTCCATCGGGTGCGCAAGGCCTTCGTCGGCAAGACGATGCTGAGCGCCCAGCAGATAGAGGATATCGTCGCCTATCTCCTGACGCTCAAGGAAGAGGAAAAGTAGCAGCCATCCGCGCCGGCCGCCCGACGCAAGCCGGCCCAACGAGGTAACAGGACAGGAGCCATGTCACAGACAGATGTATCCGGCGGCGTCCATCGCCGCAGTTTCCTGATCGCCGCCGGCGCCGGCGGTGCAGCCTTTGCCGCCGCCCAGTTCACGCCGGGTATCGCGCTGGCCGACAAGGCGTTGACAGCGCAGGCGATCGAGAAGGCAATCGGTGACCGGAAGCCGATCGAGGGCAGGGTGACCATCGATGGTCCCGAAATCGCCGAGAACGGCAATACGGTCCCGGTCGGCTTCGAGGTCGAGAGCAAGATGGCCGGCGACGACATGGTCAAGGCCGTGCATATCTTCGCCGAGGGCAATCCGCGGCCGGAGGTGGCGAACTTCTGGTTTTCCGAAAACAGCGGCGCGGCCCGCGGCGCCTTCAGGATGCGCATGGCCAAGACGCAGAACCTCATCGCCCTGGCCGAGATGGCCGACGGCAAGGTTTATATGGGCCAGCGGCTTGTGAAGGTGACGATCGGCGGCTGCGGCGGCTGATCGGCCGCTCGAACCGCAAGACCGGCATCAGGACCGACATCAGGACATAGGGGAAACCGAATCATGTCACGACCCCGCGTACGCGTTCCGCGCAAGATCAAGAAGGGCGACACGGTCACCATCAAGACGCTGATTGCGCACAAGATGGAAACCGGCGTGCGCCGCAACAAGAAGACCGGCAAGCTGATCCCACGCAAGATCATCAACGGCTTCGAGGCGAAGATCGACGGCAAGACCGTCTTCAAGGCCGCCCTGCATCCGGCGGTCTCCGCCAACCCGTATATTTCGTTCGCGATCAGCCCGGAAAAAAGCGGCAAGATCGATTTCGTCTGGACGGAAGACGGCGGCAAGACCTTTACCAAATCGGCGAAATTCACGGTCGCCTGACGGCGCTTCCGGAATCCCGCAGGACAACGACTACAGGCAGGAAACCTATATGTTGCGGAAAACGATCGCGGCAGCCGCCCTCGTGGCGTTCGCCGTCGGCGCCGGATCCGGCGCCTTGGCCGAGGACAAACCGGTCGAGCCGTGGGAGCGGAAGGAAAACCACGTCAAGGCGCCGAAGGACAGCCCGCTCGACTATCTGGTGTCCGGCTACTGGTTCCGGACCCCGAAGACCCGGGCGTTGCAGGACGACGATTTCGAAAACCCGGCCTTCCTGTGGGTCGAGCAGGGAATCGACGAGTGGACGAAAGTCGACGGCAAGGCCGGCAAGTCCTGCGCGAGCTGTCACGAGACTGCCGAGAAGAGCATGAAGGGCGTTTCGGCCCGCTATCCGGTGTACTCCGCCAAGACCAAGAAGATGATGGCGGTCTCGCACCAGGTGAACTACTGCCGCGAAAACTACATGAAGGCCAAGACGTGGAAGTGGGAATCCGGCAAGATGCTCGGCATGACCGCCTATATCGGCCTGCAATCGCGCGGCATGCCGGTCAGCGTTTCGATCGACGGCCAGGCGCAGCCCTTCTTCGAGGCCGGCAAGGACTTCTACCATGAGCGCCGCGGCCAGTTCGACCTGGCCTGCGTGCATTGCCATCAGGCGAATTTCGGCCAGTATATCCGCGCCGATTTCTTGAGCCAGGGCCACTCCAACGGCTTCCCGACCTACCGCCTGAAATGGCAGAAGCTGGGCTCGCTGCACCGCCGGTTCCGCGGCTGCAATAACAACATCCGGGCCATTCCCTACAAGCGCGGCTCGCCGGAATACACCAATCTCGAGTTGTATCTGGCGTGGCGCGGCAAGGGCCTGAAGGTCGAGTCGCCGTCGGTTCGACAGTAGCCGCAATCGAAGCGCCGTTTCGGGGGCGGCCGGGCCGGTGGGCCGGCCGCCCTTTTTCGATTAAGGGGTAAGGAATGGCCGTTCGGGGCGAGGCAAATCCATGATCAGCCGCCGCGATTTCGCGACAGCCGGCGCCGCGGCCGCTCTCATTGCCGGCTCGGGTTCGCTCGGACGGCTGGCCGCGCAACAGAAGCTGACGCAGGAGGCGCTGCTGGCCTTCGAGCCGGTGGGGCAGGTGACCTTGCTCCATTTCACCGATATCCACGCCCAGCTCTCGCCGCTCTATTTCCGCGAGCCGTCGGTCAATATCGGCGTCGGCGGAGTCAAAGGCCTGCCGCCGCACATCACCGGCGCGGCGCTCCTGAAGAAATACGGGCTGACGCCGGGCAGCGCCGAAGCCTATGCCCTTTCCAGCGTCGATTTCGCGAAACTGGCCGGTTCCTACGGGCGGCTCGGCGGGCTCGACCGCATGGCGACCGCCGTCAACGCGATTCGCGCCGAACGTCCGGACAGGACGCTGCTGCTCGACGGCGGCGATACCTGGCAGGGCGACTACATTTCGCTCAAGTCCAGGGGCGGCAGCATGGTCAGCGCCATGAACGCTCTGGGCGTCGACGCGATGACGGCGCACTGGGAATTCACTTACGGCGCCGACCGGGTGACGGAGATCGTCGAGGGCGGCCTGAAATTCCCGTTCCTGGCCGGCAATGTGCGCGACACCGAATGGAACGAAGGCGTCTTCGACAGCACGAAATATTTCGAGCGCGGCGGCGTGACGATCGCGGTAATCGGCCAGGCCTTCCCGTTCACGCCGATCGCCAACCCGCGCTACCTGATGGAAAACTGGTCGTTCGGCATCCGCGAAAAAGCTGTGCGCAAGACGGTCGCGGCGGCGCGGCAGAAAGCCGACCTGGTCGTGCTGCTGAGCCATAACGGCTTCGATGTCGACCGCAAGCTGGCGTCGCGCGTCGACGGCATCGACGTTATCCTGACCGGCCATACCCACGATGCCCTGCCCGAGGCGGTGAGGGTCAAGGATACCCTGCTCGTCGCGTCGGGATCGCACGGCAAGTTCCTGTCGCGGCTCGACCTCGAGGTGAAGAACCGCAAGGTCGCCGCGTTCCGCTACCGGCTGATCCCGCTGTTCAGCGACGCCATCGGGCCGGACCCGAAGATGAAGGCGGTGCTCGACAAATTGCGCACCCCGCACCGTGCGGTGACGGAGAAGGTCATCGGCCGGACCGAGGCGCTGCTCTACCGGCGCGGCAATTTCAACGGCGCCTTCGACGACCTGATCTGCAACGCCCTGCTGGAGGAGCGGGATGCCGAGATTTCCCTGTCGCCGGGCTTCCGGTGGGGCGCCTCGCTGCTGCCCGGCCAGGACATCTCGATGAACGACGTCTACAACCAGACCGCGATCACCTATCCGGCGGTCTACCGGACGAAGTTCACCGGCGCGTTCCTCAAGACGGTTCTCGAAGACGTCGCCGACAATATCTTCAACCCCGATCCCTACTATCAGCAGGGCGGCGACATGGTGCGCGTCGGCGGGCTGAACTACGACATCGATGTCGGCAAGACGATCGGGCATCGCATCTCCAACATGACCCTGATGCGCAACGGCGCGGCGATCGACCCGGCGAAGGAATACACGGTGGCCGGCTGGGCGTCCGTCAACCCGGGCACCGAGGGTCCGCCGATCTACGATGTCGTGGCCGGCTATATCGGCCGCAAGAAGGTCATAACGCAGCCGGCACGCGGCAGAATCCGCGTCAGCGGCCTCTGAGCCGGTCGTGCTGGAGGACATCACCTATCCGGGCGTCCTGCTGGCCGGCATCCTGACCTTCCTGTCGCCCTGCATCCTGCCCATCGTGCCGCCATATCTGGCCTATCTCGGCGGCATCGCGCTCGACCAGGTCGACGTCGAGGGGCGGACCGACCGGGCCAAGGCGCTGCAGGTCTTCCGCGCCGCCGTCTTCTTCGTTCTGGGCTTCACGACGGTCTTCGTCGCCATGGGGTTGGCGGCCTCGGCCATCGGGCGCTTCGTCGGCGACAATATCGACGTGCTCGCGACGGTCGCCGGTATCCTGATCGTCGTTCTCGGCCTGCATTTCATCGGCCTGTTCCGGATCGGCTTCCTGTTCCGAGAGGCGCGTTTCCAGGTCGACCGCAAACCGGCGGGCGCCGCCGGCGGTTATGTCGTCGGGCTCGCCTTCGCTTTCGGCTGGACGCCCTGCGTCGGTCCGGTGCTGACCGGCATCCTGATGATGGCGGCGGCCAAGGAAACGTCCCTCGAAGGCGGCGTCCTGCTCGGCGTCTTTTCGCTCGGAATCGGCGTACCGTTCCTGATCGCCGCCCTGTTCGCGGGCGCCTTCCTGCGCTTCATGAAGCGCTTTCGGCGCTTTATTCCGTGGGTCGAGCGCGCGCTCGGCGCTTTCCTCATCCTCACCGGCATCCTGTTCATCACCGGCTCGCTGAATGAGATCGGCTTCTGGATCCAGGAGGCCTTTCCCGGCCTGGCGAAGCTGGCGGGCTAACCCAGATAGAGCCAGATCAGCCGGTCGAAGGACTTGAGTTCGCGCAGGTTGCTGATCATGCGCCCGGCGCTCCTTTCCTCCGCTGAGCGCAGCAGGCGCTCGATGCTCTCCAGGCTGCCCGGGAATAACCGTTCGAAAGCGGGATTTGCGCGTTCGCGCGGCCCGGCTTCGCGGTGGCAGCGCTTGTACCAGTGCTCCAGCGCGGCAAGGCGCTTGTCCATTTTGGCGACTTGCGCGGCGTCGGTAAAATCCGGCGGTTTCCGGCGGTAGACCCACGCGCCGTCCATCGCGCGGTTCATCGCGGCGATGCAGTCGCTGTAGATCCACAGGCCGTTGCGCTTGCGCAGCGCCGCCAGCCGGCCGGCGACCGGCTTCAGATGGCGGACGGCGGCATCACGTTCGTCGTCGTCGACGGCGGCGAGTGCGGATTGCAGCGCGCTCGACACGGCGTCGAGATCGCCCTTGAATGCGCTGTCGCCGGACAGCTTGCCGGGCGGCTTCGCTCCGAAAGACGCCGTCACGCCGGCCCATCTGTCCGTCGCCTGGTCCAGCTCCGTGCCGGCAACCGCCAGATTGCCGGTGCGCAGATAGAATTGCGCGAGGCGGACATGCTGCATCGCCGCGCCGACCGCGCGGTGGTAATCCTGCAGCGCATCGGCAGCTGCCGGCCCGGCGGCCAGCGCCAGCACCAGGCTGAGCAGCAGCGCCCTCATCGGAACCTGTCCTTCAGGAATTCGACCGCCCGGTCGGCGACATCCTCGGCATAGAAATCCAGGAACATGTGATCGGCTTCCTCGATCGTCGCGAAGCTGACGCGCGGGTTATTCACCGTCGGCATGCGTGCGGCAAGGTCGGGCACGACCTTGTCTTCCTGCCCGGCCAGCACCAGCAGCGGCGCGCCCCGGTAATCCTTGAGCAGGCCGGGCGTGTCCCGGCCGGGGTCGTCGCGGTGATAGTCGACGAAGCTGCTGGCCGCCACCGTGGCGTTCGGGCAGCTCAGGAACGGATGGTCCTTGAGCAGGGCGTCGCCTTTGGCGGCGGCCGCTCTCACGTCGGCCAGCCGGTCGCGCTTGTGACGCCGGCGGTAGGTAACGTCGGCGCGCTCGGCGCTCCAGGTCGCCGGCGCCAGCGCGACCGCCGCCGCAAGGGCGCCCGGCGCCGCAGCACGCGCATAGTGCACGATCTGGTTGCCGCCGCGCGAATGGCCGAAAACGGCAACCTTCCCGGCGCCGCGGCGGGTCAGCCAGGTGTGCCAGAGCGCGATTTCCCGAACTGCGTTGCTGTGTTTGTGCCGGTGCACGGCATCGCAGGGATACATGCCGGTCCGGGCCGATTCGCCGAAGGACAGCGTAATCGCGAGGGACGCAATGTCCCGTTCGGCGAGCGCCTGCTGGACCCCGGCGATCGTCTCCTGCGCCAGATGGGCAAGCGTGCCGTGAACCATCAGGACAGCGCCCTTCGCCAGCGTCATGCCCTCCGGAATCTCGAGATTGCCGAGCAGGGTCCGGTCGCCGTCTTTCAGACGCACCGGCGCGGCGGTTGCCGCTGCCGCCGTTACCGCGAGCAGGAATGCCAAAAACGGGGCAAAGACTCTTCGCATATCGCGCTTCCGGACTATCTGATTCGGGCGGGCCGACTCTTTATTACATTCAGACCCGCGAATATGATAGGTTTATGCGAACCGGGCACAGCGTGGAGGTCGAGCGATGATCGAGCGGCGGCAATTCCTGATCGGCGGCGGCGCGGCGGCCGTGGCGCTGGGGGCGGGCGGCCTGACCGGCGCGGTCCGGGCGAACAACCCGGACTGGGTGCCCGGCTACAAGTCTTCACTGGACGACGATGGCCTGCATTCCCAGCCCTGGTTCCACCAGGGTTTCCTGAACCTGAAGGAAGACCTGGAGGAGGCCGCCGCGGCCGGCAAGCGCCTCGCGGCGGTCTGGGAGCAGAAGGGCTGCCCCTATTGCCGGGAGATGCACAAGCGCAACCTCGCGCTCAGCGAGATCAACGACTACATCCGCAAGCACTTCCTGGTCGTGCAGCTCAACATGTGGGGCTCGCGCAAGGCGACGGATTTCGACGGCAAGGAGATGGAGGAGAAGGAGTTGGCCCGGCGCTGGCGCGTGAACTTCACGCCGACGGTCAATTTCTTTCCGGCCACGGTCGCCGAGGTCGAAGGCAAATCGGGCCTGGAAGTGGAGGTCGCGCGCATGCCGGGCTATCTGAAACCGGCGCATTTCCTGACCTATATGGAATTCGTCAGGGACGAGGGCTACAAGAAGGAGAGTTTTCAGCGCTACCTGCTGGCCAAGTTTCGCGCCATCCACGACAAGGGCGGCGACCCGTTCCGCCTCGACAAGCTGACCCGGCCCCAATCCTAGGAGCGAACGCCATGCGCAGGCTGATTCCCTTTTTCGCGGCGTTTTTCTTTCTGGGCGCCGCGGCCAGCGCCGACGAGGTCAAGGTCGGCGGCGACGGCCTGTACCACCAGGACTGGTTCCTCCAGAGCTTTCTCGATCTCAAGGAAGACCTCCAGGAATCCGCCGATGCCGGCAAGCGTCTGGTCATCCTGTGGGAGCAGAAGGGCTGCCCCTATTGCAAGGAAATGCACCAGGTCAATTTCGTCGATCCGGCGATCCGCAAATATATCCGGGCGAACTTCGTCGTCCTGCAGCTCGATATCTGGGGCGCGCGGCCGGTGACGGATTTCGATGGCAAGGAAATATCGGAGAAGGCGCTCGCGCGCCGCTACGGTGTCCGCTACACGCCGACGATCCAGTTTCTGCCGGCTACGGTCGGTGCGACCGAAGGCAAGACCGGCAAGGCCCTCGAAGTGGCCCGGATGCCCGGCTATCTAAAGCCGGCGCCGTTCCTCATCATGTTCCGCTACGTCCGCGAAAAGGCGTACGAGAAGACGAAATTCCGGAAGTATCTGCGCGCCGAATTGAAGCGCTCGGGGTAGCGCTGCCTTCCCTGAGGACGGACCTTGTTTTCCTGCCACCGAGTTGCGGCAGCTTTGCAGTGGAGGGTTTCAAACCCTCCCCTACGGCCGATCCGGGGCGGCAGGGAAGAATTTCACGCAACGCCAGCGCTCGGTAATTTTTCTAATTTCTTAAGAAATGTATTTAACAAGTTGTTTTTAAATAATTTCAAACATTCTTGATGATGAACCGGTAAACCCCACCATCCTCGCCGGATTCCAGCAGTTCGCAGCCGGTCTGGCGGCAGAAGGCCTCGAAATCCGCTGTGGCGCCGGGATCGGTGGCATGGACTTCCAGCAGGCCGCCGGAGGCCATTTTCTTGAGGGCCTTTTTCGCCTTCAGGATGGGCAGGGGGCAGTTCAGGCCCTTGGTGTCGAGGAACTCGTCGGCCATCGGCGTGGGCTTCCTTCTTGCGGTAAAGGCAATGCAGACCATGACCTAGGTCGCGGGCGCCGGACCGGCAAATTGTCCGGGGGCGGAGCGGCGATTGCCATTCATTCAAATTATTGAATACAATGACGCGCAATCCGTCAACAGGACGGCGGACGGACGGAGACTGGGGCACTGAAGCACCGAAAGAACAGGATCGCAGCGCCGCCGCGGCCCGCGCAGCACAGTCTGGCGGATGCCGTCCGATGACGGGCGCGCGCGCCGGACCGCCACGGCTTCCGCCGGTCTTTGTCGGCCACGACGTCTATCGCCGGGCGGCCTATGGCGGTAATCACCCGCTGGCGATCCCGCGGGTCGAGACGGCGGTCGACCTGTGCCGGGATCTTGGCTGGATCGCGCCGGAAGCCTGGATCGAAAGCCCGATTGCCGACGCGCAAACACTAAGCCGGTTTCACGACCCGGCCTATGTCGAAGCCCTGCGCCGCGCCGACGAAGGCGGCGGGATCGACCGGGATAGCAGCCGCCGGTTCAATCTCGGCACACTGGAAAACCCTGTGTTTCCGGGCGTTTTTCGGCGCGCCTCGACCTCGATCGGCGGCTCGATCGCAGCGGCGGAGCGGGCGCTCGCCGGCCGCATCGCCTATCATCCCGCGGGCGGCACCCATCACGGCCGGCCGGACCGGGCGAGCGGCTTCTGCTATTTCAACGACCCGGTCTTCGCGATCCTGACGTCGCTGGACGCCGGCGTCTGCCGGCTGGTTCATGCCGATCTCGACGCCCATCACGGCGACGGCGTGCAGGACGCCTTCGCCGAGGACCCCCGGGTCTACACGATCTCGATCCACGAGCGCGAGCGCTGGCCTTATACCGGCGCGCTCGACGATACCGGCGGCGGGCAGAGCTGCAACCTGCCCGTCGCGCCCGGTTTCGCGGACGCCGACTTGGACATGCTGATGACGGAAGTCGTCTTGCCGCTCGTTCGCCGGGCGGCCCCGGACATGCTGGTCGTCACCTGCGGGGCCGACGGGCTGGCCGGCGATCCGCTGTCGCGCATGGCCCTTTCCAACCGTGCGCTTTGGTCGGCCGTGGCGGCGCTGGTCGCCGAAGCGCCCGGCAGTGTCGTATTGGGCGGCGGCGGCTATAATCCGTGGACGGTCGCCCGTTGCTGGGCCGGCCTGTGGGGCGTGCTGAACGGTTTCGCAATGCCGGAAAGGCTGCCGTCCGCCGCGGTGCAGCGCCTGGAACGGCTGGATTGCGACCTGGTCGACGACGAGGACCGAGACCCGCGCTGGCTGACGACGCTGGCCGACGCACCGCAGGAGGGCGCGGCACGGCGGGAAACGGCGGCACTGGCCCGTCGCGCGCTGGCTGTACCGCGGCGCGGGCGCTGGCGCGCCGGTGCGCAGCGCGCGGCGGCATAACGGAATGCTCGGGGGAGGGGACGGGCCTTGGAAACGGTAACCCTGATGGCGCTCGCCGGCCTGGTCATCGGCTTCGGCTTCGGCTTCGTCATCGAACGGACGAATTTCTGCACCATGGGCGCGATTTCCGACGCCGCGACCTTCGGCGATTTCCGCCGCTTCCGGGCCTGGATGCTGGCGATGGCCGTGGCGATCGTCGGCGCGCAGGCAATGCACGGCGCGGAACTGATCGACCTCGGTCAGTCGATCTACCTCACGGCGAATTTCGGCTGGCTCGGGGCCATCGTCGGCGGCCTGCTGTTCGGCTTCGGCATGACCATCGCCGGCGGCTGCGGCACCCGCAACCTGGTGCGCTTCGGCGCCGGCGACCTGCGCTCGCTGGTGGTCGTCCTGGTGCTCGGCATCTTCGCCTACATGACGCTGCGGGGCCTGACCGGGCTGGCGCGGGTCGAAATCGAAGGCGCGACCAATGTCGACCTGGAAGCGGCGGGGATCGACGGTCAGGGGATCGGCGTATTGCTCGCCAGCGCATTCGGCGCGGCGGCCGAGACCATGAACCTGGTCGTGGCGGCTATCCTCGCCGCCGGCCTGCTGATCTGGTGCTTCATGGACAGCGCCTTCCGGGCCTCGCCGCGCAACATCGTCGCCGGCCTCGGAGTCGGCCTCGCCATCGTCGCCGGCTGGTACGCCACCGGCGTGCTCGGCTTCGACGATTTCGAGCCGGCGCCGCTGACCTCGCTGACCTACGTCGCGCCGACCGGCAATGCGTTGGTCTTTCTGATGACCTTCACCGGCGCGACCATCAACTTCGGCATCGCCAGCGTCGGCGGAGTCATCCTCGGCGCCTTCGTCTCCGCGATCCTGCGCGGAAATTTCCATCTGGCGACCTTCGCCGACGTCCAGGACATGCTGCGCAACATTACCGGCGGCGCGCTGATGGGCTTCGGCGGCGTGATGGCGCTGGGCTGCACCATCGGCCAGGGCTTGACCGGCATTTCCACCCTTGCGCTGGGCTCCGTCATCGCCATTCTGGCGATTATCGCCGGCGGGATCGGCGGGCTGAAATATATCGAGTGGCGCCTCTGATGGACGGTTCTTTCATTCTGGGCCAATCCTCCGGCTGGCTGGATCGCCTGCGCGAAATCGAGCCGCTGGAGGACGCGGATTTCGACGGCACACTGGTTGCCGAAATGGAGCGCAATACGGCAGCGCTGGCACACCGGCCGATCCGCTTTTCGACGCCGACCTTCAAGGACTTCCAGTCCGACGAGCTGGACGGCTGCGGCAAGAACAGCTTCCCGGCGTTCTCGATCACCGCCGGCGGCTGCGCCCTGATGTGCGACCATTGCCAGGCCAGCATCCTCGAGCCGATGATCCCGGCGACGAGCCCCGACATGCTCGACCGCAAGGTGCGCGACCTGGTGCTGTTGCAGGATTTGCAGGGCTTCCTGCTCTCCGGCGGCTCCAACCGGCGCAACGAGATCGCCTACGAGCGCTTCTACCCGGTCGTCGAGGGGCTGAAGCGCGATTTTCCCCATCTGAAGATCGCCATCCATTCCGCATTGCTCGACGAACGCCGCGCCCGGTCGATGGAGAGCGCCGGCGTCGATACGGCCATGATGGACGTGATCGGTGCGCAGGAGACTATCGAACAGGTCTACCATCTGGACCGGCCGGTCGACGATTTCGAGGCGACGCTGGCGGCGCTGTGCAGCACGTCCATGGAGGTCGTGCCTCACATCGTCGCCGGGCTGCATTACGGCCGGCTGCTCGGAGAGTTCAACGCGCTGGACATTTGCAGCCGCCACGGCATTCACGCCCTGGTGCTGGTCGTCATCATGCCGTTCTACGCGAAGGCCGGAACCTTCGAGACGCCGGATGCCGCCGCCGTCGGCCGCCTGTTCCTCGAAGCCCGGCGGCGGATCGCCGACCGGCAGGTGCTGCTCGGCTGTGCCCGTCCGGCCGGCATGCACAAGCGGATCACCGACGCCTACGCCGTCATGGCAGGGCTCGACGGCATCGCCTTCCCGGCCGACGGCGCCGTTGCCGTGGCCGAGGCCATCGGGCGGCCGATGGAACAGCAGCACGCCTGCTGCTCGATCAAGGTCGGCGGGGAGACGGTGAGCGTGCCGGCAAGCTGCGCCGCATGAGCCGGGCCGTAGATATCCTCGTCGCCGGCCTCGGGCCGGCCGGCCGTTTCGCCTGACGCGATGGGAGCGCCATGACCTGCCTCAAGCCCGAAGCCGCTGCGCCTTCCGAGACCGGCCCGAACGGCGCGGATTTCAACCCCTTCGCGGTCATGCAGCCGCGCCGGCCGGACGCGATCCCGCAGGACTTCCGCAACGGCGGCCGGGTCAAGGCGGCCGACGTGGCGCCCGCCGGCGTCTACCTGCCGAACAACAACAAGATGACCCCGGCGATGCGCTCGCCGGACTATGTCCAGATGTCGACAGCGGCGGCGATCACGCTCGGGATCATGCCGGGTATGCTCTACCGCTGCGCCTGCACCCGCTGCCTGAATCTGTTGCTGACCTATCCGGAGGGCTGCCGCGCCAACTGCGCCTATTGCGGCCTGGCCCGGCACCGGGAGGCCGAGCGCGATTATGCCGACCGCAATTTCATCCGGGTCGACTGGCCGGCCGTGCCGATGGCGGAGATCGTCGAGAAAGTGGCTGCGGATGGGGAGGACACGCCGTTCCACCGCATGTGCATCAGCATGATTACGCACCCGCGGTCCGACGACGATACGGTGACGGTGCTGAAACAGTGGACCGACCGGATCGATCCGGCGACCGTGCCGGTTTCCATCCTGTCCAACCCGACGACGATGCAGCGGGTTGACGTCGAGACGCTGAAAGGCCTGGGCGCCGACATCTTCACTGTGGCGCTCGACGCCGCGACGCCGGAGATTTTCGACCGTACGCGGGGCAAGGGCGTCGACAGCCCGCACAGCTGGAAGAAATACTGGGACATCCTGATGGACGCCCGGGACATCTTCGGGCCGCAGAAGTTCGGCGCCCATATCATCGTCGGCATGGGCGAGACCGAGGCCGACGTGTTGCACCTGGTCCAGCAGCTGGTCGATCTGGGCGGTCACAGCCACATGTTCTGCTTCTTCCCGGAGAAAGGCTCGCTGATGGACCATCTGCCGGCGACCCCGCGCGACCAGTGGCGGCGCGTCCAGCTGGCGCGCTATCTGATCGACTATTGCGATGTCCGGGTCGAGCGGATGGCGTTCGACGGGGAGGGCAGGGTGACGGATTTCGGCCTGCCGCAGGGGGAACTGGACGCGATTGTCGATGCCGGAATCGCCTTTCGCACGTCCGGCTGCCCCGGCAAGTTCCAAGAGGATATTTCCGCCTGCGACCGGCCCTATGGCGATTCGCCGCCCAGCAACATCGCCAGCTATCCCTTCCAGCCCGCCGGCGCCGACGTCCGCCGCATCCGGCACCAACTGGATATGGAGAAGCCGGGCGAGGCCTATGAACCGGGCGAAGAATTCGACGATCCGGACGACGGGCCGGACGACGATGCGCCGCAAGACCGCGCGGCGGCAGCAGCAGGCGCGCCTTGAGCGACCTGGCCGACCGGCCCGAATTCCGCGTCATCGATACGGGCGTCCGCGACGGCTGCCTCCAGATCGCCTTCGATCGGGCGCTGGTGGAGCTACGCAAGGTCGGCGACGTTCCGGATACTGTCCGCTTTCTGCGCTTTCCGCCGACCGCCCTGATCGGCCGGCACCAGGATCTGAGCCGGGAACTGAAGCTCGATCATTGCCGCAAGGCCGGCGTCGGCATCGTCCGGCGCATCACCGGCGGCGGGGCGATCTATCTGGACGAGGGCCAGCTCGGCTGGGAAATCGTCTGCGACCGGCGCAGGATCGGCGTCGCCACGCTCGCGGACATGACCGCCCGGATCTGCACGGCGGCGGCGGCCGGCCTGTCGTCCCTCGGCATCGCCGCCGAATACCGCCCGCCGACCGATATCGCGGTGGACGGACAGAAGATTTGCGGCACCGGCGGCTATTTCGACGACGACATCGTCATGTACCAGGGCACGACGCTGGTCGATCTCGACCTGCCGGCGATGATGGCGGCCATAAATGTCGCGGCGCCGATGGAGGGCGCGCCGCCGCCGCGGGTGACGACTCTGCGCACCCTGCTGCCGGACGCCGATCTTTCGATGGAAAAATTGCAGGCAGCGCTGGTCGCCGGCTTCGAGGAAGGGCTGGGAATCGCCTGCACCGCGTCGGAAACGGGTGAGGCGGAAGAGACGCTGGCCCGGCGCCTGTGCGACAGGGAAATCGGCACGGCGGCGTTCATCGAAGAGATCGACAATCCGGGCGCCGATGCCTCGGTGCGGCACGGCGAGAGCGGCCCGGTGAACGCCTGGCTGCGGGTCGAGGGCCGGCGCAACGACCGGGTGCGCGAAGTGCTGTTCACCGGAGATTTCGTCCTGGTGCCGCCGCGCCTCGTCATGGACCTGGAAGGCAGCCTGCGCGGTGCACCGGCCGGCGATATCGCCGAGCGGGTGGCGGCCTTCTTCGCGAATTCGCCGCCCCAGATTGCCACCGCGCCGCCGGAAGCGTTTGCCGAGGCCCTTGCCGCGGCCTTTGCCGGCGCATGAAGACGCTCACGGTCATCCAGCATACCTCGGCCGAATATCTCGGCCTGATGGAAGATCATTTCGAAGGCCGCCGCATCCGCTTCAATTATGTCCGGCCGTTTACCGAAGGCGTCGCCCCGCCGCATCCGGACTCGGTCGCCGACGGCCTCGTATTGCTCGGCGGCGGGCCGTGGGGCTCGGCAGGGGAACGCGACCTGCCGACGCTTGAGCCGGAAATCGCCATCGCCCGGACCTGCCTGATGGTCGAGAAGCCGCTCATCGGCATCGGGCTCGGTGCGCAGATTCTGGCGCTGGCGGCGAGCGGGACTGTCGAATCCGCGCCGCTGCGCTTCACCGTCGATACCGCGCAGCGCTGCCTGGACGGGGCGCTCAACGGCTATCTGCCGGAATCCTGGCCGGTCGCCGTCTACGGTCGGGACCGGTCCGTGCCGCCGGACTATGCGCAAATTCTGGCGCGCGACGGCGCCGGCGATCCCGCGCTGTGGCAGGTCGGCGCCAACGCGTTCGGCTTTGCCGGCCATCCGGGCCTCAAGGTCGCCATGATCGAGGACCTGATCATGGAGTTCGAGGAAGCGCCCGCCGATCCGGCCCCGGCCCTGCGCGACCTGCGCGCCGCCCAGCGCGCCATCGAGGACGCCCTGGTGCCGATCATGACCGGTCTCGTCCAGTTGACCGGCCTGATGAGGACGAGCGGGGCGTAGCGGGCGCCGGAATTGCTCCGGCTCCGCTTTGTCCGCTGCGGGGATTTGCCCGCGCCGCGGACATATTCAAAAGTTGCTATCTGTTCCGGGTTTCAATACCTTGCAGGGACAGACGGTCAACGAGCGCCGGGGGAGGATGTCGTGACGGACAAACTGGTCATCGTGATGGCGAATACGGACCCCCGGAACGGCGAGGAACTCGGCGCCCCGATCTTTCAGGCCACCGTCGCCGCAGCGATGGAGTATGAGGTCGATGTCATCTGCACGGCCACCTCGGGCCGCCTGATGAAGCATGGCGTCGCGGAAAAGCTCGTGGTCAAGGAAGGTTCGCCGAAATCGGTCTACGATTTCATCAAGGACGCCCACGAGGCGGGCGTGAAATTCTATTGCTGCTCGCCCAACCTCGACCTGTTCGACATGACCAAGGAAGACCTGATCCCGGAGTGCGAAGGCATTGTTGGCGGCGCCCATCTGATCGAGGAGATCATGGAAGACGACGTCAAGGTGCTGACCTACTGAGCGACGGAGCCGGGAAACCGCGATGGATCACGGCGCCACCACCCGCGTTCAGGAGCATATCGGCGATCCGCTATCGGAGTCGCCGCCGCTCGACCGCGACGATCTCGAAGAGATCTTCGCCGATATCCAGGGCGACCTGCGCTACGACCACGAACTGAACGGATGCCTGAACTGCGGCATCTGCACGGCGACCTGCCCGGCGGCCCACTATTACGATTTCAGCCCGCGCGAAATCGTCCAGCTGCTCTGGACCGAGAATCTCGAAGGCATCTACGACGCGATGCAGGAAAAAATCTGGGCCTGCGCCCAGTGCTACACCTGCGCGGCGCGCTGCCCGTTCGGCAACAGCCCGGGCGGACTCGTCATGCTGATGCGCGAAGTCGCGATCAAGCACAGCATGGACTCGGCGAAGAACGTGCTGCGGCCGTTCAGCCGGGTCATGCTCAAGCTGATTTCGACCGGCAACCAGCTCGCGCCCGACATGATCAACCCGGACCATTTCGCCGACTGGGGTCCGAACATCAGCAAGATCGATGCGCCGCTCAAGCTGCTGCGCAAGGCGATCCCGATGCCGACGCTCAACACCACGGCGACGGCCTGGGAGGTCAATCTGAAAACCTCGGTCGAGCTTTATACGATCTGGGAAATGACCGGCGTTCTCGATCAGCTCGAAGGGATCGACGAAAATCTGTTCGATGTCATCACCGACATCATGGACGAGAAACGCGAAGACTGGGAAGACTTCCTGGACGAGCAGGAAGACGAAGACGACGACGAGGATTGAGCCGCCGCGGGCGGCTCGCGCAGGAGACAGGGACATGACGGGCACGACGAACTCTGCCGGGGACAGCGGCGAGCGCTTTACCGGCCACGGCAGCGAATGGCGGGAGTCTAACCTGTCGGCGCAGGATGCGCGCACCGCGACGGCCTGGGTCGAGGCGAAGGTCGACAAGCGCTCCATGCTGACGAACAAGGATCGCGTCGAGGATGTGCGCGATATCATGTGGCAGCTGGAGAAGGATGGCGAAATCGCCGTCCACCGGCTCGACGACGGCCACAAGCCGGTCGAGGTCAAGACGCTCTACGGTTGGACCAAGCGGATTCCGACGACCCGGCTGTGGCACCACAAGTCGTGCGGCCAGTGCGGCAACATCCCGGGCTATCCGGCCTCGCTGCTCTGGCTGATGAACGAGCTCGGTATCGACTATCTCGATGAGACCGACCAGACCTCCTGCACCGCTTGGAACTATCACGGCTCGGGCATCGGCAATCTTGAGAGCCTGGCCGCCGTCTTCCTGCGCAATTTCCACCAGGCCTATGTCAGCGCCCGCGCCCAGGGCCTGCCCGACGCCTACTATTATCCGCTGGTCCATTGCGGCACGTCGTTCGGCAACTACAAGGAAGTGCGCCACTACCTGCTGCACTCGGCCGAACTGCGGGAGCGGGTGAAGAAGATCCTCGCCAAGCTCGACCGGCTGGTCGATGGCAAGCTGCTGATCCCGGAAGAGATCGTGCACTATTCCGAATGGGTGCACGTTATGCGCCGCCGCATCGCGGAGCGCCAGACCATCGACGCCGGCGCCATCCGCGCGACCATCCACCCGGCCTGCCACGTCTACAAGATGGTGCCGGAAGACGCGATCTACGACGACGAAATCCTGGAAGGGAACCGGGTCGCGGTCTCGACCGGCGTCATGGATGCCCTGGGCGCCCAGGTGATCGACTATTCGACCTGGTACGACTGCTGCGGTTTCGGCTTCCGCCACATCATCTCGGAGCGCGAGTTCACCCGCTCCTTCGCCATCGACCGCAAGATCAAGGTCGCGGTGGAAGAGGCGCAGGCCGACGTGATGATCGGTCACGACACCGGCTGCATCACGACGCTGGACAAGAACCAGTGGATCGGCAAGGCCGCCGGCAAGGACTACGACCTGCCGATCCTGGCCGACTGCCAGTTCGCGGCGCTGGTCTGCGGCGCTCATCCGTTCAAGATCGTCCAGTCCCACTGGCACGCCTCCTCGACCGAAACGCTGATGGAGAAGCTGGGCATCGACTGGCGCGCCGCGAAAGCCGAGTTCGAGGCCTATCTCAAGCAGGTCGAGGCCGGTCACCAGGAAAATCTCTACGATCCGCGCCTGATGATTACCTCGGGCCCCGGCTTCAAGCGGATTGAGCCTGGGACACTCGCGCCCGCGACGCTCGAGACACGCGTATGACCGAGCCGGTTCTCGTGGTCGGCGGCGGACCGGCGGGGCTTGCCGCGGCGCAGGCGTTGTCCGGCGTCGGCCGGAAGGCGGTTCTTGTCGAGAAGGAAGACCGGCTCGGCGGCGCGCCGATCCTGTCGGGCTACGCCAAGCTCGTGCCGACCGGGGAATGGGCGCGCGACGCGATCGGCGGCATGGTCGGCCGGGTCGAGGGCGAAGCCGCCATCGATATCCGCACCGGCTGCACCGTCAAGGAATTCGCCGGCGAGCCGGGCGCGTTCACGGCCACCCTGTCCGACGGCGCGACCGTCGAGGCCGGCGCGGCCATCCTGTGCACCGGCTTCACCCATTTCGATTCGGTCAACAAGCCCGAATGGGGTTTCGGCACTTTCCCCGATGTCGTGACCACGACCCAGGTCGAACAGATGATCTCGTCGGAGCGGGGCGTGCGCTGCCCGTCCGACGGCCGCAAACCGAAGCGGGTGGCCATCCTGCTGTGCGTCGGCTCGCGCGACCGCCAGATCGGCCGCGAATGGTGCTCGAAGATCTGCTGCACCGTGAGCGCCAACATCGCGATGGAAATCCGCGAGGAACTGCCGGATTGCCATGTCTACATCTACTACATGGATATCCGCACCTTCGGCCTGTACGAGACGACCTACTACTGGCGCAGCCAGGAGGAGTTCAAGGTCAAGTATATCAAGGCGCGGATCGCCGAAGTGACCTCCGACGGCGAGCGCCTGATCGTCAAGGGCGAGGATACGCTGGTCAAACGGCCGATCACCATTCCCTTCGACCTGGTCGTCCACGCCATCGGCATGGACCCGAATGTCGATAACCTGCTGCTCTCCAGCATCTTCGATATCGAGCTGGAGCCGCACGGAAATATCGCGCGCCAGTCGGCCTATGGAGGCATGGGGCGGACCAGCCGGCCCGGCGTGTACGTCGCCGGCGCGGCGACCGGGCCGGAAACCATCGACGACTCCATCGCCCAGGCAAATGCAGCGGCCATCGCCGCGCTGTCCGCCGCCTACAGCACGGCCGGCAAAGCGGCCTGAGCGGATGATCGCGCAGGCCTTGCGGCGAATGGCGGGACGGGACGAGCCGATCCTCGAACGGCCGGAGCTGCACCTGTCCGGCCCGGGCCTGCGCCAGGCGCTGGAAAGCCTGATCGCGGGCAGCGAGGAGCAGGGCGGCGTCGAGCGCTATGTCGAGGCCTTGAAGCTGAAGACCGCCTCGTTCCAGGCTGCTTTCGCCGACGGCGCGGCCGGACTGCAGCCGGCGGCCTTCAAGGAACTCTGCGCGCTGATGCCCTCGGTGCGCCGCCGCATCGCGCCTTATCTGGACCGGCGGGGCTACGCTGCCGTCTGCACGGCGATCGGGGCGCTGCTGGAGGGCAGGGCCGACACGACGACGGCCGATGCCCGGCTCGACGCCTTCGAGTGCGCCTTCCCGCGCGACCGCGACCATCGCTGGGTCCGCGACCTCGCCGCCGAGCTGCTGCACAATATCGATCCTGAGCGCTATCCGCTGATGCAGCGCTGGGTCTGGGACGCCAGGACCAACACCGGCGCGCTGCGCGAAATCTGGTGGGCCGACAATGTCGACCACATCATGATCGACGTGCCGAACAACTACGGCGCGTTCCTTATGCTGCGCGAGGAGCTATCGCAGTTTTTGACGGAAAACGGCGTGTTCCGTGACATCCTGCAATATGTCGATCTGGTGACCGCGCATGTCTATGCCGGCTATATCGGCGAGCAGGGCGGGCAATATCTGCGCACCGATTTTGCGACCCCGGAAGACCCGATGCTGCACACCCGCCGGATGCTGGGCCTGGACGGCGTCGGCGCCAAAGGCCGGTCGAAGGTCAAGGCGATCGACGGCGACGCGCAGGTCGTCGGCGATCCCCGGCTGCTGAACTAGGCCGGGCCATGCCGATCCACGAACAGTCCCTGATCCGGCCGGAGAATATCAAGACCCACGACAAGCTGGAGATCGACGGCATCGACGTGTCGGGCCACTGGTCGACTTTCATCGAATCCCGGGTCGTCACCGACTACAACGAGGCGCTGGAAGACGAGATCGCGGCGCTGCCGGGTGGCGAGTATATCCATCGCTGCTGGCAATGCGGCTCCTGCACCAATTCCTGCACGGTCAACGCCGTCAACCCGGACTTCAACCCGCGCTACTGGATCTACCTGATCCGCACGGGCATGGAATCGGAGCTTCTGCGCGACAAGGACATCATCTGGCAGTGCATTTCGTGCAACAAATGCACCTATGCCTGCCCGCGCGATGTCGAGCCGGAAGGGGTGATGAAGGCGACGGCGCACTGGCTGGAGAAGAAAGGCCATACGCCGAAATCGCCGTCGATCATTTTCGATGAACTGTTCGCCGAACAGGTGATCGCGCGCGGCAAGATCGAGGAATCCTCGATAATCCGGCAGTTTTTCAAGCGCACCGGCCAGCCGCTGATGCAGGACTGGCTGGTTGCGATGGCGCGCGGCCTGCTGATGAAGCTGCCGGTCGGCCTGATGCGGCGCATGGGCCTCGCCGTCCTGTTCCGGCCGCGCACGTCCGGTTGGTCGAAGGCGCGGGCGGCGCTTGAGGAGTATGTCGAGGAATGCGAACGCGAACAGCGCCGGGCGCTCGGCCTCGGCGACGGGAAACCGGAATGAGCGAAGACCGCAAATACGACCGCGTCGCCTACTATCCCGGCTGTGCGCTGGAGGGGACGGGCCACGCCTACAACCGCTCGACCAAGGCGGTCGGCAAGGCGCTCGACCTCAAGCTGGACGAAGTGAAGAACTGGAATTGCTGCGGGGCGATGGAGGTCAAGAATATCGACCCGAAGATCCAGACCTACCTGTCGTCCCGGGTCATGTCGATCGCGGCGAACGAGATGGGCCACGACGTCGTCATGGCGCCGTGCAACGGCTGCTACCACAACCTCAAGAAGGCCGAATACGATCTGGCGCACGACGACGGATCGAAGGAGGTCGTCGACCGACTCTCGACCAAGGCGGGGCACGAGACCTACGAAGCCGGCCAGGTCGAGACCATCCATGCGCTGGACTGGATCAAGGACGGCATCGGCGAGGACGGCCTGAAAGCGAAGGTCAAGAACAGCCTGCAAGGTATTAAGATCGCGAATTATTACGGCTGCATGTACACGCGCCCGCGCCACATTTTTCCGGAGAAGGACAAGGGCCCCGGCTCGGACTCGACGTCGGAGCCGCATTTCATGGACGACTTGCTGGCCGCCGCCGGCGCGGAGAATGTCGATTTCCCGCTCAAGACCGCCTGCTGCGGCGGCGCCCACACGCTTTCGGACAGCGACATCTCGACGAAGCTGGTGCTCAACATTCTCGAAGCCGCCGAGGCCGCCGGCGCCGATGTTATCGCCACCGAGTGCCCGACCTGCCATACCGGACTGGAAATGCACCAGATCCGCGCCGAGAAACGGCTGGGCCGCAAGACGACGGTGAAAATCCTCTATTTCACACAATTGCTCGGCATGGCGCTCGGCCTGAGCGCCCGCAAGGTCGGCGTGCAGGAGAACATCTCCGATTCGCGCGGCTTCCTGAAGGAGAAGGGTCTGGCATGACGCCGTTCGCCGATATCGAAACGGCGCTCGACGGCTTCGATCCGGCCGGAATCGATCCGACGGCAGCCGATCCGGCGGGCCGGCTGCTCGGGCTGGCCGAGGCGGTGCTGGAAAACTGGGTCGAGGCGCGCGGCGAGGCTCCGACGCAGGAGGAACGCGAAGGCTTTCGCCTGCTCGCACTGCACCGCCAGGGCGCCCGCGGCGAGCCCAGCTTCAACGCGTGCCGCGAAACCGGCCGCGAGATCGCCTGGCACGCCAATCTGCTGCGCCTGGAGCCGGACCATTCCGAGACCGCTGCGCGCGCCACCATGATGGTCATGCTGGTCCGCCATCTGTTGCTGTTCGTGTCGGGCAAAATGCAGGTTGCGGCGCTCGGCGAGTTTTGCTGTTCATCGCGCACGCTGCGCTCGCTCGACAGGGACGCGGCGGAAATGTCCGACCGCCAGAAGGTTGCCTGAGCCATGCCGACAGTCCGCGGATGCCATCTGCCCGACGATCTGCTCTATGACGTGCCGAACCATATCTGGTTCACCGAGAACGGCGACGGCACGGTGCGCCTCGGCATGACCAGCGTGGCGACGGCGATGGCCGGCAATCTGGTCGCCTTCACGCCGAAAAAGGTCGGCCGGTCGGTCCGGCCCGGCAAATCCTGCGCCACGCTCGAATCCGGCAAATGGGTCGGCCCGGCCAAGTCGGCGGCCGGCGGCGAGGTGATCGAGGTGAATACGGCGCTGGAGGAGGAGCCGGGCCTGGCCAACCAGGATCCCTACGCAGCCTGGATGGTCGTGCTGAAGCCCGACGACTGGGACAGCGTGAAGCCGACCCTGACGCCGGGAACCGAGGTCGCGGCGCCCTACGAAGCCAAGATGGACGAGGACGGCTTCGCGGGCTGCGAGTGAACCGCGGCGCTATTTCCGCGCCACGCCCGCCAGCGGCCGGGTGGAGAGACAGCCCGCCAGGATATCGAGCCGGTTGCGGTCGAAGTCGCGCCACAGATCGAGCGGCGCCGGATCGTCGCCATCCGCCGCGCCGTACCATGCCCGCAGGAACGGATCGAGCCAGGGCTTGAGTTCATGGGTGCGCAGGTCGCCCGGCGTCCAGCCGGCCAGCCCCGCCGCCTTCATAAAGGCCGTTTCGTCCACCGCTTCCGCCGCCAATTCCAGCAATCCTGTCAGCCGCTCCAGGTCTTCGCGCAACAGCGCGGCTCGGAAATAGCTCGGGTCTCCGGCCAGCTCGGCTGTCACGGCATCGATCACGGCTTGTCGGCTCATGGCGGTGAATCCGGGCCATCGATATATCGGCGCTGGAATGCGGCGCATCTCTCTGAAAGCCAAGCTGCTCCTCATTCCACGAGTGTCAAGATCGGAAGACATTTCGGCCGATCGGGGTTTGTCGTCGGTTTCTTCGCTCAATTTTCCTTGCAAATCTGCCATCCGATGGCGGATTTGCAAGGAAGAGGAACCGCACATGTCCGAAACGCTCCCAGCCCATTCCCCGGTCGTCGTTATCGGCGGCGGCATCATGGGCTGTTCGACGCTCTACCACCTGGCGAAGATGGGCGTCACCGACGCCATTCTGTTGGAACGCAACCGGCTGACATCCGGCACGACCTGGCATTCCGCCGCCCAGGTCCGCGCTCTGCGCCATTCGCGCAACCTCACGCGGACGATCCAGTATTCGGTGGCGCTCTATTCCCGGCTCGAAGCCGAAACCGGCCAGAGCGTCGGCTGGATCGGCGAGGGCTCGCTGTCGATCGCGACGACGCCGGACCGCCTCACCCATATCCGGCGGCAGGCTGCGCTGGCCCGGGCCTACGGCATCGAGGCCCATGAAATCGGCGCGGGCGAGGCGAAGGAGCGCTGGCCGCTTTTGAACGCCGACGACGTGCTCGGCGCGGTCTGGTCGCCGGAGGACGGCCGGGTCAGCCCGTCGGACGTCTGCGCCGCGCTCGGCAAGGCCGCGCGGGGCCTCGGCGCGCGCTTTTTCGAAAATACCGGCGTCACCGGAATCCTGACGGAAAACGGCCGGGTCCGCGGCGTCGAGACGGCGCGCGGCACGGTGATGTGCGATGCCGTCGCGCTGTGCGCCGGGCTGTGGTCGCGCGAGGTCGGCGCAATGGCCGGCGCAAGGGTGCCCTTGCTCGCCTGCGAGCATTTCTACCTGCTGACCCGGCCGGTCGACGGCATCGCCGGCAACCTGCCGACCCTGTCGGACCATGACCGCCATCTCTACATCCGCGACGACAGCGGCGGCCTGCTGGTCGGCTGTTTCGAGCCGATGGGCAAGCCGATCCCACCCGGCGCGCTCGACGAAACCTTCGAATTCCGCCTGCTGCCCGAGGACTGGGACCATTTCGAACCGATGATGGAGAACGCCCTGTACCGGCTGCCGGCGCTGGAGACTGCCGAAGTCCGGATGCTGCTCAACGGTCCGGAAAGCTTCACGCCGGACGGCATGTTCATGCTCGGCGAGGTCGCCGAGACACGCGGCTTGTTCCTCGGCTGCGGCATGAATTCGGTCGGCATCGCCTGCGGCGGCGGCGCGGGCATGAACCTGGCCCACGCCATCGTCCACGGCCACACCGCCTGCGACCTGCCGGAAGCCGAGGCCAACCGCTTCGCGCCGCAGTTCGACAGCGTCGAGCACCTGATGGCCCGGGCGCCGGAAGTGCTCGGCCGGCACTACGAGATCGCCTTTCCCGGTATTCAACCGACGACGGCGCGCGACTTGCGCCGGCTGCCGCTCGACGCCGAACACCGCGCGGCGGGCGCGAAAATGGGCCAGTTCTACGGCTGGGAACGGCCGCTCTGGTTCGGCAGTCCCGCGGAACCGGAGCCGACCTTCGGCAAGCCCGGCTGGTTCGGGACTGTCCGCAGCGAGGTTATGGCTGCGCACCGGGCGGCGGCGGTTTTCGATGGCTCGCCCTTCGGCAAGATCGAGGTCGCCGGCCCCGATGCCGCCGCCTTCCTGCAGCATGTCTGCGCCAACGATTTGGACCGGCCGCCGGGCAGCGCCATTTATACGCCGGTCCTGAACGCGCGCGGCACATACGAATCCGACATCACCGCCCAGCGCCTCGCCGAAGACCGCTACCGCCTGTTCACCGGCGCCGCCGCGATCCGCCGGGACATGGCCTGGCTGCGCCGCCACGCCGGACCGTTCGAAATCACGCTCACCGATGTGACCGAACGCTACGCCGTGCTCGGCCTGATGGGCTCGGAATCTGCCCGAATTGCTGCTGAAATCGGCGGTAATGCGCTGAACGCCCTCGGCTTTTTCAGGATCGGCTGTGCGGAAATTGCCGGCTGCCCGGTGCGCGCCGCGCGCCTGTCCTATGTCGGCGAAGCCGGCTGGGAGCTGACCTGTCGCGCGGATGACGCGCCGGCAATCTATGCTGCACTAACGGATGCCGGCGCGGTCCCGGCCGGCCTGTATGCTCAAGCGTCCATGCGGATCGAGAAGGGATACGCGGCGATGGGCCACGAGCTCGACGGCGACCTGACCCCGGTCGAGGCGGGCATGGACCGGTTCTGTTCGACGAAGAAGCCGTATATCGGCAGCGACGCCATCGCCGAGCGCCGCAAAACCGGCCGGCGGACGCTGGCGACCATCCTGTTCGACGATGCGGATGCGGTTCCGCTCGGCCACGAACCGGTCTTCCGCCATGGCGCGATTATCGGCCATACGACTTCCGCGGCCTTCGGCTACCGGATCGGCCGCCCGGTCGCCCTCGGC
>FZLR01000017.1 GCA_900197615.1 Rhodospirillaceae bacterium Spongia-Bin9 | reverse complement strand
GCGCAGGCCTCCGACTTTCCCGCGCCGGATCTGGCGCTCGCCCCGCTGGCCGACGCCCCGGCCGGCAACGGGGATGACGATGCAGACGACGAGACGAGCGGGGCCCTGGCGGCCGGCGCGCCGTCGCTGGTCGCAGAGGATGCGCTCAAGGCCCGGCTCAGGGCCTCGCGCGGCCGGGACGCCGAGGCCGGCCGGGCGCTGGCCGGCCCGCACCGGGTCGACCTGGCGGTCCGCTACGCCGCCGCCGGCCATGCGGGGGACATGCCGGCGGCGTCTTGCTCGACCGGCGAGCAGAAGGCGCTGCTGATCGCCCTGGTCCTGGCCGCGGCCCGCCTGCAGGCGGTCGAGCGCGGGGCCGCGCCGCTGCTGCTGCTCGACGAGATCGCCGCCCATCTGGACGGCAATCGCCGGGCGGCATTGTTCGACGAGATCGAGGGCCTGGGCGCCCAGGCCTGGATGACCGGCACCGACCCCGGCCTGTTCGACGCCCTGCGCGGCCGCGCCGGCTTCGTCGCCGTCGAAAACGGCGCGCTTGCCGTCACCGAACTGCCGGACGGCGCGGCAGGCGCGGGATGAACGAGCGCAACGCCCCCGCGCCGCTCGATGCCGGCCCGCGCGATTCCCTTCCGAATTCCGGGGAGAACGGCGGCGCCTACGATGCCGATTCGATCAAGGTTCTGCGCGGCCTCGATGCGGTGCGCAAGCGGCCGGGCATGTATATCGGCGACACCGACGACGGCTCCGGCCTCCACCACATGGTCTACGAGGTCGTCGACAACGCCATCGACGAGTCGCTGGCCGGCCATTGCGATTCGATCCAGGTGACGCTGAACGCGGAAGGTTCCGTGACCGTCGCCGACAACGGCCGCGGCATCCCGACAGAGCTGCATCCGGAAGAGGGCGTCAGCGCGGCCCAGGTCATCATGACCCAGCTCCATGCCGGCGGGAAATTCGACCAGAACTCCTACAAGGTCTCGGGCGGGCTGCACGGCGTCGGCGTGTCGGTGGTCAACGCGCTCTCCGAACGGCTCGACCTGCGCATCTGGCGCGGCGGCGGCGAGCACGCCATGACCTTCCGCCATGGCGAGCCGGATGCGGATCTCGCGGTCGCGGGCGACAGCGGCGGCCGGACCGGCACGGAGGTCACCTTCCTGCCGTCGACCGGAACCTTCGGCATGACGGAATTCGATTTCGGCACGCTGGAGCACCGGCTGCGCGAGCTGGCCTTCCTGAATTCCGGCGTGCGCCTCACGCTGACCGACAACCGCCATGTCGAGCATAAATCGGTCGACCTGCACTACGAGGGCGGGATCGACGCCTTCGTCGGCTATCTCGACCGCAACAAGACGGCACTCCACCCGGTGCCGGTCTCGATTTCGGGGGAGCGCGACGGCCTCGGCATCGAAGTCTCGCTGCAATGGAACGATTCCTACCACGAGACCACCCTCTGCTTTACCAACAACATCCCCCAGGCCGACGGCGGCACCCATCTGGCCGGCTTCCGGGCGGCGCTGACCCGCCAGATCAACGGCTATGCCAACGAAAGCGGGATCGCGAAGAAGGAGAAGGTGGCGCTGACCGGCGACGACGCCCGGGAAGGCCTCACCTGCGTGCTGTCGGTCAAGGTGCCGGATCCGAAATTCTCGTCCCAGACCAAGGACAAGCTGGTGTCGTCGGAGGTCCGCCCGGCGGTCGAGAGCTTCGTCAACGAGCGCCTCGCCCAGTGGCTTGAGGAAAACCCGGCGGATGCGAGGCGGGTCATCCAGAAGATCGTCGAGGCCGCGGTCGCGCGCGAGGCGGCGCGCAAGGCGCGGGAGCTGACCCGGCGCAAGGGCGCCTTCGATGTCGGCTCCCTGCCCGGCAAGCTGGCCGACTGCCAGGAGCGCGATCCGGCGCGCTCGGAAATGTTCATCGTCGAGGGCGATTCGGCCGGCGGCTCGGCCAAGCAGGGCCGCGACCGGCGCTTCCAGGCCATCCTGCCCCTGCGCGGCAAGATACTGAACGTCGAGCGGGCGCGCATCGACAAGATGCTGTCGTCGCAGGAGATCGGCACCCTGATCGCCGCGCTCGGCACCGGCATCGGCCGCGACGAGTTCGATATCGAGAAGCTGCGCTATCACAAGATCATCGTGATGACGGACGCCGATGTCGACGGCTCCCACATCCGCACCCTGCTGCTGACCTTCTTCTACCGGCAGATGCCGGAGATCATCGAGCGCGGCCATCTGTTCATCGCCCAGTCGCCGCTCTACAAGGCCAAACGCGGCCGGTCCGAGGTCTATCTGAAGGACGACCGGGCGCTCGACGCCTTCCTGATCGATACCGCGCTCGACGATGCCGCCCTCGAGCTCCACGACGGCAGCGCCATTGCTGGCCCGGACCTGCGCCAGCGGGTCGAGCAGGCCCGGCGCATCAAGGCCCTGATCCAGCCCCTGCTGCGTCATGTGACGGTGTCCGACATCCTGGAGCAGGTGGCGATCGCTCGCGCGCTGAACCCGGATATCCTGGATGACGCGGAGCAGGCGCACGCGGCGGCCATCCGCATTGGGCGCCGGCTGGACGCGCTGGCGCCGGAACACGAGCGCGGCTGGCAGGGAAGCGTGCCGGAAGAAGGCGGCCTGCTGTTCCGGCGCACGGTGCGGGACGTCGCCGAGACGCACCGGCTCGCGCCCTCCCTGCTGCGCAGCGCCGAAGCCCGGCGGATCGATGCCGAGGCGGTCGAACTACGGGCGCTCTACGAACACCACGCCACCTTCCGCGCGAAGGACCGGACGCACCGGATCGCCGGGCCGATCGCCCTGTTCGACGCCGTCGTGGCGACCGCGCGCAAGGGCATGTCGATCCAGCGCTACAAGGGTCTCGGCGAGATGAACCCGGGCCAGCTCTGGGAAACGACGCTGGACCCGAACGTCCGCACCCTGCTCCAGGTCAGAGTCGAGCATGTCGGCGAGGCCGGCAAACTGTTCGAGACCCTGATGGGCGACGTGGTCGAGCCGCGCCGCGCCTTCATCCAGAGCCACGCGCTGGAGGTCGCCAATCTCGACGTCTGACTTTCATGCAAGGCGGAGGGCCGGGGCGGCGTGACAAAGGCGATTCCCCCGGACGAACGCCTGATCCTGGCGCTGGACGTGCCGACCGCCGGCGAAGCGAAGGCCCTCGTGGCCGGCCTGGGCGAGACGGTGCGCTTCTACAAGATCGGCCTGGAATTGATGATGGGGGGCGAGTTTTTCGCCCTGCTCGACTGGCTGATCGCGCGGGACAAGAAGGTCTTCGTCGACCTCAAATTCTTCGATATCCCGGCGACGGTCGCGGCGGCCGTGCGCAACCTCTCGGGCCGCGGCGCCACTTTCTGCACCGTCCACGGCAACGACGCCATGATGGAAGCGGCAGTCGAGGCGGCGGACGAGTCCGGCCACGGGCCCGGCATCCTGGCGGTCACGGTGCTGACCAGCCTCGACCGGGGCGATATGGAGGATCTCGGCTTCGAGGCGGATATCGGCCGGGTCGTGCTGTCCCGGGCGAAGCGGGCGCTGGCGCTGGGCTGCGCCGGGGTGGTGTCGTCGGGCCTGGAGGTGAGGGCGCTGCGCGCGGAGGTCGGCGACGAATTGATCGCGGTCTGCCCCGGCATACGGCCGGGCGTTAACAAGCCCGCCGACGACCAGAAACGGTCGGTCGATATCGAGCAGGCGTTCGACCTCGGCGCCGACTATCTGGTGATCGGCCGCCCGATCCGCACCGCGCCCGACCCGGCCGCCGCCGCCGCCGCCATCCAGGAGCGAATCGCAGCCCGCTTCGGCTGAATTCCCAAAGAAAACGGCCCGGCGCTGAGGCGGGGCCGTCCTGTCCGTCGGTCGTGCCGCCGGGCTATTCGCGGTTGCCGAACAGCATCAGCAGGAGGAGGAACATGTTGACGAAGTCGAGATAGAGCTGCAGCGCGCCCATGATCGCCTTGCGGGTCATCACGGCGGTGCCGTCGGCTGCGGCGTACATCGACTTGATGCGCTGGGTGTCGTAGGCGGTCAGGCCGACGAAGACCAGCACGCCGATCACCGAAATGGCGAAATGCAGCGCCGGGCTCTGCAGGAAGATGTTGACGACCATGGCGATGATGACGCCGATCAGGCCCATCATCAGGAACGAGCCCCATTTCGTCAGGTCGCGCTTGGTCGTGTAGCCGTACAGGCTCATGGCGCCGAAGGTGCCGGCGGTCATGAAGAAAACCTTGGCGACGCTCATCGACGTGTAGACGGCCACGATGGGCGCGATCGCCAGGCCCATCATGCCGGCATAGACCCAGAACAGCGTTTGCGCCGTGTTCGGATCCATGCTGTGCAGCCGCGAGGCGAACACCCAGACGAACAGCAGCGGCGCGAACAGCGCAATCCAGCCGAACATCGTCAGCTGGGTGGCGAGGCCGTAGCTCGTCTGGACCGTGGCGAAGAAAATACTGGAAATCGCCGGAACGTTGATCACGGCGAACGCCACCGCGCCCGTGAGGACGAGGCCGACCGCCATATAATTGTAGACCTTGAGCATATATGCCCGCAGGCCCTCGTCGATCGCAGCGGCGGTTGCGGCCCCGCTGGCGACGCCACCCTGGTAACGCGGATCCATGGTTCTCGGAGTCCCTCGGTTGAGTTGATTGAAGCCCGGAAGCTATTTTGGCGTCCGGGCGCGAAAAATCAATGGGCTTCGGCCGCGCACTCCGGCAGATTCGCCGGCTCGGGCCGTTGCCCGATCATTCGTTGCGCAGCAGGGCCGCCGGCTTCTGGCGCATCGCCTGCCAGGTGCCGACGAAGCCGAACAGCAGCATGACGGCGAGGCAGAGCAGCGCGGTGCCGATGGCGGTGCCGGGCAGGAAGGTCCAGGGCGAACGCATCGCCAGGGTCAGCACCGCCCACGCAACGAGCGCGCCGAGCAGGGCGGCGATCGCCGCGGTCGCCAGGCCGAGCAGGCCGTATTCCAGCAGGAAGGCGCGCAAGACCCGCCACCGCGTCGCGCCCAGCACCTTCAGCACCACCGCGTCGTAGACGCGCCGCCGGTGGCCGGCGGCAATCGCGCCGGCGAGGACCAGCAGGCCCGCAACGAGAGTCACCAGTGCCGTCGAGCGCAGGGCGACACCGATATTCTCCAATAGCCCCGCCGCTGCGCTGAGCGCGTCGCGCACCCGGACCCCGGAGACGTTCGGCAGAGCGCCATTTACGGCGGCGAGCAGGCGGTTCTCGGCCTCCGGCGCGGCATAGACCGCCGCAATGTGGCTGTGCGGCGCGTTTTCCAGCGTGCCGGGCGCAAAGATGACGGTGAAATTCATGCCGACAGTGCGCCATTGGATGCGGCGCAGATTGGCGATCGTCGCGGTAATCTCCCGGCCCAGCACGTTGAAGGTGATGGTGTCGCCGACCCCGAGGCCCATACCGCGCGCCAGTTCGGCGTCGAACGACACCAGCGGCGGGCCGCGATAATCCGCCGGCCACCATTTCCCGGCAATGAGGCGGGAGCCTTCGGGCAGTGTCGCGGCATAGGTCAGGCCGCGCTCGTTGCGCGTCGCCCAGCGCGCGTCCGGATGCACCGCGGCCTCGGCGGCGGGAACGCCGTTCAGCCTCGCGATGCGCGCGCGCACCATCGGCATCCGGGTCGTCCGGCTGACGCCGTCGGTGTTCTTCACCGCCGTATCGAATTGCAACACCTGATCGGGCAGGATGTCGATGAAGAAGAAAGCGGGCGCGGAATCCGGCATCTGGCGCCGGACCTGGTCCATCAGGTTGCCCTGGATCAGCGCGATGGCGACCAGAACCGTCGCGCCGAGGCCGAGCGACAGGATCGCGCTCGCGGTCGGTGCGCCGGGCCGGTGGATGTTGGCAAGCGCCAGGCGCAGGTTCGGCCCGCGCCGGATGTTGCGCGCCGGATCGGACAAGCGGGCCGCCGCCCGCGCGACCAGCCAGGCCATGCCGCGGAACAGCAGGAAGGCGCCGGCGCAGCCGCCGATGAAGATGACAGCGATGAACGGATCGGCCGCGGTGAGAATCGCGAGCGCCGCCAACGCAGCGACGAGCAGCCCGGTCGCCGCCGCATAGACCCGCCTCGGTCGGCCTTCGATGGCCGACACGGTCTGGCGGAACAGCATGGCCGGCGGCACTTCGCGCGCCCGGGCAATCGCCCAGAGCGAAAAGGCGAGCGCCGTCAGCAAGCCGAACAGGGCGGCGACCGCCAGCGGCCCCGGATAGATGCCGAGGCGCAGCGTGACCGGCAGGATGCTCTCGACGGCTCCGGCCAACAGGGCGGGCAGGATGGCGCCAACGGTCAGGCCGAGGGCGATTCCGGCGAGTGCCAGAACGATAACCTGGATCAGATAGGTGAGGAAGACGATGCGCGCCGAAGCCCCGAGGCATTTGAAGGTGGCGATGGTCGCGATACGGCCGTCGAGCCAGGCCCGCACGCCATTGGCGACGCCCAGCCCGCCGACCAGCAGCGCGGTCAGACCGACCAGCGTCAGATAGAGCGTGATCCGGGCAAGGAACTGCCGGGCGCCGGGGGTTGCCTCGCCGAGGGAGCGGACGCGCCAGCCGGCCTTCGGCAAGGCCGCTTTCAGCCGGCCGGCGAAGGCGGCGGCATCCGCGCCGGGCGGCAACTTCAGGCGGTAGTGGAAATAGATCAGGCTACCGGTGCGCACGAGGCCCGTCGCGTCGAGCCCCGCGCGGCTCACCAGAACCCGCGGCCCGAGCTTGATCAGGCGGGTGCCGCGGTCCGGCTCGCCGGTCAGCAGCCCGCGGATTTCGAACTGCTGCCCGCCGATGCGCAGCCGGTCGCCGATGGCGACGTCCAGCCGGATCGGCAGCACCGGGTCGACCAGGGCGCCGTAGACGCCATCGCGCGCCGCCAGCAATGCAGTCACCCGATCATGCCCGGCAGGTTTGCCGTCGACTGCGGCGTTGCCGTAGAGCGGCCACAGCCCGTCGACGCCTTTCAGTTCGACGAGTGCCCGGCTGCGTTGTCCAGCCTCGCTGCCGGTCGTATAGGCCATGGCGCGCAGGTCGGCGGCCTGCGACACCGTCGCGTTGCGGCGCAGCCAGGCCTGCTCGGCCGGGCTTGCGTCGCGATGGATCAGCCGGACGGCGACATCGCCGCCGAGAATTTTCCGCGCGTCGGCGCGCAGGCCTTCGCGCACGGCCGTGCCCAGCGAGCCGATGCCGGCAATCGCGGCGACGCCGAGCGCCAGGCAAGCGAGGAAGATGCGGAAACCGCGCACACCGGCGCGCAGCTCCCGGCGGGCGAGCCGGACGGCGATCCGCAGATCGTAGGCAAATCCGTTCATTCGGCCGCGGCGGCGGGCGCGAGCCCGAGATCGGCGATCCGCCCGTCGGCCATGCGCACGATCCGCCCGCAGCGCCCGGCCAGGCCCGGATCGTGGGTAATCAGCAGCAGGGTCATTTCCAGCTCGTCCCGCATATGGAACAGCAGATCCATCACCGCGGCGCCGGTGTCGCCGTCCAGATTGCCGGTCGGCTCGTCTGCCAGAATGAGCCGCGGCCGCGCGGCGCAGGCACGCGCGAGCGCGACGCGCTGTTGTTCGCCGCCGGAGAGCTGGGCCGGATAGTGTGTCAGCCGGTGGGAGAGGCCGACCTGGGCCAGCCCGTCCTTCGCCAGGTCGAAGGCGTCGGCGCGGCCGGCGAATTCCAGCGGCATGGCGACATTCTCGAGCGCCGTCATGGTCGGCACGAGATGGAAGTTTTGGAACACGATGCCGATATTATCGCGCCGGAAAACGGCGAGCGCATCCTCGTTCATCGCCGTCAATTCCTGTCCGGCGACGGCGACCGTCCCTTCGCTCGGCCGCTCCAGGCCGGCCAGCACCATCATCATCGTCGACTTGCCGGAACCGGACGGGCCGACCAGCGCCGCCGCTTCGCCGGCGTCGAGCGAGAAGTCGATCCCGCGCAGGATGTGAACTTCCCCGGCCAGGCTCGGCAGGCGCAGGTGAATGTCGGAGAGTTCGATCATCGGCGATCCGGAAAACTCTGGCGGTTAAGCGTTTCGGTTGAACGCGTCAGCCATGGAATCCCGGCGTCGCGATCCCCAGATGACGAAAGTCCCGCGAACGCGGCCGGCCCGTCTCGGCCGGCGCTGCTCAAGGAAGCTGCCATGGCATATGTGACCGGCCGCCGCCGGATCAACCGCTTGGCTCTCGGTCTCGCCCTCCTGTGCGGCCTGGTCGGCGCAACTTCGGTGCAGGCGGCGTCCCGCACGCTGCTGGTGCTGGGCGACAGCCTGGGCGCCGGTTACGGCCTGCCGGCCGCGCAGGGTTTCACCGCCCGGCTCGAGGCGGCGCTGCGCCGCCGCGGCCACGACATCAAAGTCATGAACGGCAGCATTTCCGGCGATACGACGGCAGGCGGCCGCGCCCGGCTCGGCTGGGCGCTGTCTTCGAAGCCGGACTATGTCATCGTCGAACTCGGCGGCAACGACGGCCTGCGCGGCCTCGACCCCGCCGAAACCAGGGCGAACCTCAAGGCCATCCTGGCGCGGCTCAGGGAGAAGAAGATCCCGGTCCTGCTGGCCGGCATGAAAGCGCCGCGTAATCTGGGTCCGGAATACGAACAGGCCTTCAACGACGCCTATCCGGCGCTGGCAAAGCGATACGGCGCGCTGCTCTATCCCTTCTTTCTCGACGGCGTCGCACTGGATCCGAAGCTGAACCAGCCGGATCTCATCCACCCGAATGCTAGGGGCGTCGCCGTGATCGTGCAACGGATCCTGCCCTTCGTCGAAAGGCTGATGCGCAAGGCCGCCGGCTAGAGTGCGGCGCCCGGTCGAGAATTGCGCTTCCCACACGGCCGGCTCTGGCGTATCCGCTGTGGCGCGGACCGTTCCGCGAGAGCTCTTCACCCGATCCCATGATCCGCCTCTTCGTTGGCCTCGGCCTTCCCGTATCCCTGCGAGAGACTCTCTCCATGTTGGAGCGCGGCATCCCCGGGGCGCGCTGGATCGAGGCCGACAACTATCACATCACGCTGCGTTTTATCGGCGAGGTGGCGGAAGACCGGGCCGAGGACATCGATTCGGCGCTGGGCGCGGTGCAGGCGCCGCCTTTCGCCCTGTCGCTCGCCGGCGTTGGCCATTTCGGCAAGCTGCGCAAGGCGCGGTCGGTCTGGGCCGCCGTCGAGGCGAACGAGGCGCTCGACCGTCTCCAGGCCCGGGTCGAGTCCGCCATCGTGCGCGCCGGCCATGCGCCGGAAGAGCGCCGGTTCAAACCCCATGTCACGCTGGCGCGGATCAAGGGCGAGACCGGGCATCATCTGGCGAATTTCCTCTCCGAACACGGCGATTTTCGTGCGCCGCCTTTCGGGGTCGATGACTTTCGCCTCTACGAGAGCCAACTCACCCGGCACGGCGCGGCATATCGGTCGCTACGAAGCTATGCCCTTGCCTGAGGGAAGGGGGCCGGTCACGGCAGATCGGTGAAGGACAAGCCTCGCCGATCCCGACGTCCGCAGGATCGTGCCGGTCTGTAAAGCAGGCTTACGGCTCGCGATCCTCCGGAAATCGATCGATCCGGTGCATGCGTTCGTGCAGAACGGTAACGATGCCGAGCGCCCCGTCGCCTAACGTCTTCCAGTAGACGAAATGTCGTTTGTACCGGAAGACATAGCCGTCCACACCGAATTCCGCCGGGACCGGTCGCGACGCCGTCTTGCCGGTCGCGATGTCCTCGAATGCCTCGAACAGCCCGTCGATGTAGGCGCCCGCCTGGGTCTCGCCCCAACGATCGCGGGTAAAGCGGTAGATTTCGTCGATGCGGACTGCGGCTGCGTCCTGGACGCGCACCGGCGTCATGCGCCCGATTGCACCCTGTTTCTCGCGACCACATCGGCGGCCGACAGCACGCGATAGGTATCGTCCGGCGCAGCAAAGGCGCGGTCGAGTTCGGCCTTGAGGCGGTCGAAGGCCTGGCGCTCGGACCGTTCCTTGTCGCGCCGTATCAGATCGCGAATGTATTCGCTGATATTCTCGTAGGATCCGGCCTCGCCGACATTGGCCGCGACGAAGTCGCTAAGCGCGCCGCTGAGACGAACCGTCATCGTTGTCGTGTGCCGCACGAATCGATCTCCTAAATCAAATTCGTAGTCAGGTTAATCAATATCGAATACACGCGCAATCGGATCGGCGCGGCATCTTTGGTTTTCGGACACCGACGAACGAGCGGCGGCACCCGCCTTGCGCGGCCGGGCGGCGTGCCGTAGGCAGGGCGGAGAATCGGGGTTCGCGATCGGGATATGTGGACATGGGCGATTGCCGGATTGCCGTACTCGGCTGCAGCGGCCGGATGGGACAGATGCTGATCCGGGAAACCGGCGCCGCCGAAGGCTGCCGCATCGGCGCGGCGACCGAACTGCCGGGCGATGCCGCGGTCGGACGGGATGCCGGCACGGTCGCCGGCCTCGATCCGTTGGGCATCGCTGTGGTCGACGATGCCGCCGCCGCTGCCGCCGCGAGCGACGTGCTGGTCGATTTCACCGTGCCGGCCGCGGCGGCAGGGCACGCGGCGGCTGCCGCGGAAGCCGGCACGGCGCTGGTGATCGGCACGACCGGGCTGGAGGCTGTCCAGACGGCAGCCCTGGAAGCTGCCGCGGCGACCGTCCCTGTGGTTTACGCGCCCAATATGAGCCTGGGGGTCAACCTGCTGTTCGCGGTGACCGAACAGGTCGCGCGGGCGCTGGGCGAGGACTGGGATATCGAGATCGTGGAGATGCACCACAAGCACAAGGCCGACGCGCCGTCGGGCACCGCGCTCGGCTTCGGCCGCGCCGCCGCGAGGGGCCGCGGTGTCGATCTGGACGCGGTCGCCGACCGCGGCCGGGATGGCGTCACCGGCGCGCGCCGCCAGGGCGATATCGGCTTTGCCGTGCTGCGGGGCGGCGATGTCGCCGGCGAACATTCGGTGGTTTTCGCGACCGACAGCGAGCGGGTTGAGATCACCCACAAGGCGGGCAGCCGCGCCATCTTCGCCCGCGGCGCGGTCCGGGCGGCGCGCTGGGCAGCCGGCCGGGCGCCGGGCCTTTACGACATGGCGGACGTGCTCGGGCTGCGTTAAGGCCGCCGGGCGGCGTCAGGCCGGCGCGGCGCGCACTCTTTGCAAAGCGTTTTCCAGCGCGTCGGCGACCTCGCCGCGCTCCCTGGGGCTGAGGAACGCCCCGACGATCAGCCGCCGGCCGTGGGAGGAAAGCGAAAGCTGGCTCTCATGCTCGACCGGCCGGGGTAGCGATACCCTTACCCACCATGGCTGGAACGACCATCTTTGCTCGCGGCCGGAAGGGTGGATGCGCTTCACTTCCAGCGCGTCGCGGGTCAGCTTGAGATATTCGAACATCGCCCCGCTGCGATAGCTGGCGCGGAAGGCGAGCCAGATCAACAGCACATCGAGCCCGAAAAAGCCGAAAACCGGCCAGGCCCCGATCGAGACGAAAAAGATGCCGGCGACGAAGGAAATCGCCAGCAGGCCGCCCATCAGCCAGCGGAAGCCGCGCGGGCTGAGGCTGCGGTTGGGCCGGAGTTCGGCGTCGAGATAGACCGGCGGCTGGCTCATCCGTGAAACATAGGCCGGCCACCTTTTCGTGGTAAAGTCCGTGCCATGAAAAAAGCCGATATCGTCGAAATGTATACCCGCTTCGAGGCGCAGCGGCCGGCGCCGAAGGGCGAGTTGAACCATGTCAACGAATATACCTTGCTGGTCGCCGTCGTCCTCTCCGCCCAGGCGACCGATGTCGGCGTCAACAAGGCGACGAAAGCGCTGTTCGAACGCGTGACGACGCCGGAGCAGATGGTGGCGCTCGGCGAGGCCGGGCTGAAGGCGCATATCCGCACCATCGGGCTCTACAACGCCAAGGCGAAGAATGTCATCGCGCTCAGCCATATCCTGATCGAGCGGCACGGCAGCCGGGTGCCGCAGGACCGCGCCGCGCTGGAAGCCCTGCCCGGCGTCGGCCGCAAGACGGCGAACGTCGTCCTGAACATCGCATTCGGCGAGCCGACCATCGCGGTCGACACCCATATCTTCCGGGTCGGCAACCGGACCGGCCTGGCGTCCGGCAAGACGCCGCTGGCGGTCGAGCAGAAGCTGGAGAAGGCGACGCCGCCGCGCTTCCGGCAGCACGCCCATCATTGGCTGATCCTGCACGGCCGCTATGTCTGCAAGGCGCGCAAGCCCGACTGCCCGGCCTGCATCGTCAACGACCTGTGCCGCTTCAAGGGCAAGACGGTGTGAGGCGCCGAGCGCCCATCGGGCGCCAGTTGAAATGTCAATCGTAAACAATATATTTTACGCAATCCTAATCGCAATGCCGTGACTATGCCGAAAATGTTGGCCAGCGTCTCAAAGATCGTCCGCGCCCGCCCGGACAGCACGGCGCGCAATCCCGAACGAACTGGCCCCTTTCGTGCGAGCCGGGCGCGGTGAGCGACGGTGCACCGGTTCGGGAAAACTAACGATGGCAAGTGCCAGGGCGGCGCCCGTGAGTAACGCAGTCGCCAGAAAGCTGGAATCGATCCGCACCAAGGGGGCGATGCGGCATGTCGAGGTTGCGAACCTGCTCGGCACCCGTCCGGAAACGGTTTCGCGCTGGAACCAGGGGCGTGCCTATCCCCATGCCAGGACTGAAAAAACCCTTCTGGAATTCGAGTTCATCGTGGATGAGCTGTCGGACTTCTATGAGCCGAAAGAGGCCCGTCAGTGGATTTTCTCGCCGCAGAAGCACCTTGACGGATCGTCGCCGGCCGAACTGATCCGGGATGGGCGGATCGATGAGGTGCGGCGCTTGGTGAACCAGCTTCGCGACGCGGTTTACATTTGAGCGGTACGGGTCGGCGGGACGTGATCCACGATCAGGCTCTCGTCGATCGCTTGAGCGCGCTTCGCACGGAGCGTTTCGGCGGCGAAGCGTTTCGCGCCACCCGTGCCGGTGCTGACCCTACGGCGCCTTCGATCAGCGGCGGACGGTGGGCGCCGCCTCCGCGGGGCGATCCTGGCGTCTATGTTCTCTATACAAGCCTGGAGCGGGACGGAGCGCTCGCTGAAGTTGCTTCCTTCCTTGCCGGATTGACCCCGGTCCCCGGTCCACGACCGATCAAGGTGACGCGCCTCGCCGTTTCGACGGCGCGGACCGTTCGTCTCGTTCGAGCGGACCTGCCGGATTTCGGCATCGATTTGGGCCGCTACGGAGAGCGGGATTACGCCCAGACCCAGAGTGTCGGCGCAGCGCTGGCATTTCTGGGTTTTGACGGGCTGATCGCCCCTTCTGCGCGCTGGACCTGCGATAATCTGATGATCTTTACAGAGAATCACGCCTTGTCCGAACGTCTTGAACCGGTCTCCGAAGAGGAAATCGAGTGGCGGGAATGGGCACAGGAAAACGGGCTTCTTCCCTGAAGATCGAATTCAGCGCCTACGTTTCCACCCGCCCCGCCAGCAAAGCCTCGCGCAGTTCGAACTTGCGGACTTTGCCGAGCGGCGTGCGCGGCAGCGGGCCTGCCGTCAGCACGACGGCGCGCGGGCGCTTGTAGCGCGCCAGCCGGCCGTCGAACATCGCCAGGACCGAGTCTTCGGTAACAGTTACGCCGGGTTTCGGCACGACGATGCAGACCGGGGTTTCGCCCCAGGTCTCGTCCGGGCGGCCGACGACGGCGAACTCGGCCAGGTCCTCCGCTTCGGCCAGGATCCGCTCCAGCTCCGCCGGATAGATATTCTCGCCGCCGGAGACGATCATGTCCGTCTTCCGGTCCTCGACGACGAAGTAGCCGTCCCGATCGACCCGGCCGAGATCGCCGGTCCGGAACCAGCCGCCTTCGGTAAAGGCTCCGGCGGTCGCTTCGGGGTCGCCCCAGTAGTCCGTCATCAGGTTGGGTCCGCGCAGCCAGATTTCGCCCATTTCGCCCGGCGGCGCTTCCCTGCCGCTGTCGTCGGCGACGACCTTCGCCGCGCAATGCAGCACTGGTTTGCCGGCCGAGGCGCTGCGCGCGAAGCCGTCGGCAATGGGCAGCGCCACTGCGGTCGGGCCGCTCTCGGTCAGGCCGTAGACCTGGTTCACCGGTATGTTGCGGGCGTGCCAGGGCGCGAACAGGGCGGGCGGCACCGAAGACGATCCCATGCACACGCAGCGCAGGCCCGAAAGGTCGGAACCGGCGAAGTCCGGCAGGGCGAACAGGGCGCGCGCCATGGTCGGCACGACGGCGAGCAGCGTCGTCCGGTCCTCGGTCAGCGCCTTGAGGACCGCCGCCGGATCGAACCGGCGGTGGAGCGTGACCGTCGCCCCGGCACGCAGGCCCGGCAGGGTCTGGATGTTCATGCCGCCGACATGGAACAGCGGGATCGCCGTCAGGATACGGTCGTTGCGCCGGAACTCGAAGACCGACTGGCCGTTCAGCGCCGTGTAGAACAGCGCTTCCTGCGACAGCACCGCGCCCTTGGGCCGGCCGGTCGTGCCCGAGGTGTAGACGATCTTCGCCGGGCGGCGCAGGTCGGCGTACAGCGAGGGCGGGCAGGGATCCGCCGCCTCGCGAAGCGGCTCCAGGCCCGGCCAGCGTGGGTCGTCGCCGGCATAGGTTGCGAGACGCAATTCGGGAAGCGCCGCGGCAAGTTCGGCAGCGTGGCCGAAATAGTCCGGTTCGACGAACAGCAGGCTGGCGCCGCAGTCCTGCAACTGCCACAGCAGCTCTTCGACCGTGAGCCGGTTGTTCAGGGGCACGAAGATCGCGTCGAGGCGGGCGCAGGCGAACAGCAGTTCGATCGCCTCCGGCGCGTTTACGCCGAGATGGGCCACCCGGTCGCCCTTGGCGACGTCCAGCGCGCCGGCGAGCGCCCCGGCGGTCCGGCCGATCCGGTCCTCCAGCGCCGCATAGGAGATGTCCGCCCCTTCGAACCGGATGGCGGTATCGCCCGGCGCCCAGCCGGCGCGCTGCGCGATCCAGCCGGAAATGTCGGTCTGGCTGCGCCCTGCCGGCTTGAAGGACCGCTGACCGGTCATTACCGCTCGCCGCGTTCGAACAGGCTCTCCCGGCCCAGCCGCTCCAGGCAGATTTCCGCCGTCCAGGGCAGCATCAGCGCACCGCAGCGGCTGTCGCGATACCAGCGCTCGATATCGAAATTCCTGAAGATCGCCCGGCCGCCGCAGGTGCGCAGGCCGAGGCGGGCAATGTCGTTGGCGTATTCCATCACGGTGAACTGGGTGGCGTAGGCGCGCAGCCGGTCTTCTTTGTTCGGGCGGAGCCGGGCCTCGCCGATCGTGCGCCGGAACAGGGCGGTCGCCTGCTCCAGCTTGATCCGCATTTCCGCCACCGCGAGCTGTTTGGCCGGGCTGTGCCGGGCCGGGCCGGCGGGCGGTGCGCCGGCAACTTCGCCGCGCAGATAGTCCACGGTGAACCGGAAGGCCGCGTGGGCGAGGCCGAGATAGGTCGGCGTCAGGGTCATGAACATGTGCGGCCAGTTGAGCGCGGCCTGGTAATAGAGGCCGTGGGGCAGCATCGTCAGGTCGTCGGGCACGAAGACATTCTCGAACTTCAGCGAGCGGCTGTCGGTCGGCCGCATGCCCATGACGTCCCATTCGCCGAAGATCGTCACGCCGTCGGCATCGGCCGGCACGGCAAGGAACATGGTGTTCTGCGGGATCGGCTCGACGCCTTCCTCGTCCAGCGTGCAGACCAGGCCGTAATGGCTCGCCGCGCCGGAGAGCGACGCGAAATGCTTGATGCCGTCGACCCGGTAGCCGCCCTCGACCGGCCTTGCCAAGGTGCCGAAAGCCGCCTTGCCGGCGGCGGCGGCGCTGTCCGGTTCGGAAAAAGGCTGGGCGAACAGCATACCGTCCTCGACCACGCGGCGGAAAATGTCCGCGCGCCGGATGTTGTGCTGCGCGCGCACATCGTCCGGCATGTCCAGTTCGTCCGCCAGGCGCGATGCCCAGAACAAGGTGGCGGCGTGCATGTTGAAGGTCAGCGCCGTCGCCGGGCACCAGCGGCCCAGTTCGGCGGAAACCAGGGCATAGGTGCGGTAGTCGGCGCCCATGCCGCCATGGTCTTCGGGGATCGTCAGCGCGTAGAAGCCGGCCTCGCGCAGGTCGGCATAGTTCTCGAACGGAAACAGGTTCTGTGCGTCCAGTTCGGCAGCGCGCGGGCGGAACCGGTCGCGGCCGAGTTCGCGGATGCGGCCGATCAGGTCTTTCTGGCGGGCGGTCGCGTCCGCCCCATGGATGTCCATGAGCGCTTGCGTCATGCAGCCCCCCTAATTCCGAACCGGGTCTTGCCGGGAAATATCCGGTAGAAATCGGCCGCTTTCGCCGTTGACCGCCAGCGGGTTTTCCCCGGCGGCCGGGAGGCCCGCGCCGGCCTCGATGCAGGATGGCACGCCCGGCAGCGGCGGTGCGTTCATCCGGCGAGGTCGCCCTGCAGCACGCCCTTGTCGACGACGGTCCGGCCGTCCAGCGACACCGTACAGTGGCGCAGCGGCAGGTCGAAATGGCCGAGCGTGTGCCGCCCCGCGACCTCGTTCGCGCCGGTCGAATAGAGGAAGTTGCCGGCGAAGGCGCGCAGCTCCGTGCCGTTGAAATCCGCCTTGTCGTAGAGCGCCATCGATTCCCAGCGCGCCGCCGGGTTCATGCCCCAGCCGACATGGCTGACGGCATAGGCCTCGCGGTCGCCCCAGGCGGCGATGTAGGCGCGGAACAGGTCGGCATCGAGATTGTCGCCGGCAATGTCGGTGACGTAGTCGTCCTCGACCGTGAGCGTCACCGGCGCTTCCATATAGCGTTTGAGGGTCAGGTTGACGTCGCCGCGGTCGAGCACCAGCCGCCCGTTGACGCTGCCGGACGCCGGGAAGCACAGGCACAGGCCGCCGGGCCAGTGGGTCATGGTGCCGGGCCGCTTGGTGAAGCCCCAGCCGCCGCCCGCCGCCGCGCCCTCCAGCCCGATGGTGAGGTCGGTCCCGCCGTCTGAGGCGATATGCATCTCCGAGGCTGCGCGCAGCATTTTGATCCCGGTCTTGACCCGGCCTTCGAGGTCCGCGTCGGGCGCCAGCCGCTCCAGGGCTTCGGGATGCTCGTTGGAGATCATCAGGCCGCGCGTGCCCTTGCCGAGGATCTCCGGCAGCTCCGGCGCGTGCAGCATGCCCTCGACGGTGCAATCGACGAACAGGGCCGACGCGCCCAGCGCCTCGATCACCGGCGCCAACCGCTGCACGACGTCGGTCGCGCCGGTCGAGCGCACCGGCACGGGCGCCGATTGCGGCGGCGTCGGCAGCACGACATGGAACGGCTTCGCCCCCATCGCGCTCAAGGCCAGCTCGGCCAGCTGCACATTGACGGCGCGCGACTGGGTCTCGGACAGGATGGCGACCGGATCGCCCGGCTCGACCGCGCACAGCCCGAACACCGTCTCGAACGCCCGGATCCACTTGGCCTCGATCCGCTCCTGCATCATGGCATGCCTCCCGCTGGACTTCCGGGGCCGGCTCCGGCCCGGCCCCAGCAATACGCCAAGCGGCGGGCGGAGCCAACGGGGGGAGGGGGTGCGGTGCGGTCGTCGAAGAGGCGGCCGGCCGGAACGGCGGAACCGCTACGCCGTGATGCGAAGTTGCATCCCCAGCGCGCGCGTAATCCGCATTACCGTGGCGAAGGTGGGGTTGCCGTCTTCCGACAGGGCTTTGTAAAGGCCTTCGCGACTCATGCCTGCCTCGCGCGCCAGCCGGCTCATATTTTCCGCCCGCGCTATGTCGTTCAGCGCCGCCCGGATCAGGCTGCCGTCGCCCGGATCCTCCTCGGCGCAGGCTTCCAGATAGAGCCGCACATCCTCCCGCGTGCGCAAATGTTCCGCAGCGTCCCATTTCGCGAAGGTTTCGGTCATGTCCGTCTCCAGTCCTGCGCCAACCGGCCGGCGCGCTCAATGTCGCGCCGCTGGCTGCCCTTGTCGCCGCCGCAAAGCATCACGACCGTCACGCCCTCGCGGAGGAAATAAAGGCGATAACCGGGACCGGAATGCACGCGCATTTCGAAAAGACCCTCTTGGATCGGTTTCACATCGCCGAAATTGCCTAACGAGACATTACGCAAACGCGCGTTGATCCGGGCAATCGCACCCCTGTCGCGCAGGTCTCGAAGCCAACGCCCGAACGAAGCGCTTTCGATGACTTCGATCGCCGGCATACTGTGAACCTTGGTTGACACTCAGTCAAGCGCGCGACCGATTGCACGCAAAGCGACTTGGCAATACGCCAAGCTGCAGAGCAGGACAACGGGGGAGGGGGCGGTATCGAAAGTCGGCGGTCGGGGCGATGTCGGATCGCCAAGGAGCCTGAACGGTCAAGTGTCGGCGATGTCGAGCACTACCGGCGTGTGGTCGCTGATGCCGGCGCCGGTCCACGCCTTGAATGAACCGACACTCACGCCGTACTCCCGTTCCGTCCAGGCGCGGGGCATGAAGATATAGTCGATGTGATACGGCTTGTTCTGTTTCCGGTAGAAATAGAATGTCGGGCAACTTTCCTGCCCGTGCTCCTCGCGGGTTTTCTTATGGTAGGCGCTGGCCAAACCCAAACTGTCCAAATGGGTGATCGTATTGCTGAAATTACGCACCCAGCCGTCCTCGTCCCAAAAGACGTTGTGGTTGAAATCGCCGGCGATCACGGCGTCCCGTTCGATCAGGAATCGGCGGTAGAATTCCAGCGCCCGGTTCAGGGGTCCCGGATCGGTCTTGGGAAGCCCCATCGGGCCCCATACAGCAAGTAGGTTAAGGCGCCATGGCGCCGTGACCTCGACCGGGATGATGCCGTGCAGATCGCGATTGAACGGGCTGTGAAGAGTACCGACAGCATCGCTGAAAAAGAAAACCGCCAACCCCTTGTTCTGATTGCCCCCGGTCCAGACCGGCGGAGCGGAAAACCTCGGTAATTCACATTTGCGCGCCAGTATCTCCGGCTTCGCGCATTCGGAAACAACGGCGATGTCCGGATTCAGCGCCAGAAGAGGCTCGAATTTATTGTGAAGGCCGCCCTGGCAATTCCAGGCGACGATGCGCATGGGCGGTGTACGATCCGTCGTTACCGCCGCCCCCTCACGTATCCAGGAAACTCCGCAGCTTCCTCGACCGGCTCGGGTGTTTGAGCTTGCGCAGGGCTTTGGCCTCGATCTGGCGGATGCGTTCGCGGGTGACGGAGAATTGCTGGCCGACCTCTTCGAGGGTGTGGTCGGTGTTCATGCCGATGCCGAAGCGCATGCGCAGCACGCGTTCCTCGCGCGCGGTCAGCGTCGCCAGCACCCGGGTCGTCGTCTCGCGCAGGTTGGACTGGATCGCCGCGTCGAGCGGCACGATGGCGTTCTTGTCCTCGATGAAATCGCCGAGATGGCTGTCTTCCTCGTCGCCGATCGGGGTTTCGAGCGAGATCGGCTCCTTGGCGATCTTGAGGACCTTGCGCACCTTCTCCAGCGGGACGTGCAGCCGCTCGGCGAGCTCCTCCGGCGTCGGCTCGCGGCCGATCTCGTGCAGCATCTGGCGCGAGGTGCGGACCAGCTTGTTGATCGTCTCGATCATATGCACCGGTATGCGGATGGTGCGCGCCTGGTCGGCGATCGAGCGGGTGATGGCCTGGCGGATCCACCAGGTGGCGTAGGTCGAGAATTTGTAGCCGCGGCGGTATTCGAATTTATCGACCGCCTTCATCAGGCCGATATTGCCTTCCTGGATCAGGTCGAGGAACTGCAGGCCGCGGTTGGTGTATTTCTTGGCGATGGAGATGACGAGGCGGAGATTGGCCTCGACCATCTCCTTCTTGGCCTGGCCGGCCTCGCGCTCGCCCTGCTGGACGGTCTTGGAGATGCGGCGGAATTCGTTGACCGGCAGTTCGGCAGCGCGCGAAACCTCGGCAATGCCGGCGCGCAGATCCTCGATTTCCAGCCGGTGCCGGTCGTTCAGGTCCTGCCAGCCCGGCGTGTTGCGCTGGACCATCCGGTCCATCCAGCCGGGGTCGAGCTCCGACCCGCGATAGTGTTTCAGATAGTCGTGCCGGTCGACGCCGCAGTCGAGAGCGAGGCGCATCGACTTGCCTTCCAGGCCGAGCAGCAGCTTGTTCAGCTCCTTGAACTGCTCCACCAGCTCTTCGATGCGCTGGTTGTTCATGTGGATGCGCTCGACGAGACCGACCAGCTCGTTGCGCACCGCGCGGTAGCGCCGCTCCGCCCGTGCGCCCGGATCGTTGCCCTCGCGCATCGTCTCCAGCCGGGCCGACTGGATCCTGCGCAGCTTCTCGTAGGTCTTGGCGATGGCGTCGAAATTCGCCAGCACCTCCGGCATCAGGGAGGCTTCCTTGGCCGCCAGCGACATGTTCGCGGCCGTGTCTTCGTCGTCCTCGTCGTCCTCCGGCGCGCCAGCGCCATTCTCGCCGGTTTCGCCGCCTTCCACCGCGGCAACGACGTCGTCCACATCCTCGCCGTCCCCGGCGGGAGCGGTGTTTCCATCGGCGGCGCTATCCTCAACGGACGCCTCCGCCGGACCCGCAGCCGGCACGGCGACCGTATCTGCAACCGCTCCTGCCGCCGGTTCGTTGTCGTTGCCCGGCGCCGGGTTCAGGCTCACCGTTTCGTCCGGATTGGATACGTCCGGAGTGGATACGTCGGGGGCGGTTTCGATCGGGGCGGTTTCGGTTCCGTCCGGTTCCGCCGCCCTTCCATTCGTTTGCCCGCTATTCGTTTGCCCGCCGTTCGGTTGCGCGCCGTTCGGTTGCGCGCCGTTCGTCCGGCCGCCGTTCGCAGCGCTGCCGTCGGTTCCGCCGCCGGCCTCCTCGCCGTCGGCGCGGTTTTCCGACGGGCCGCTGAACGTCGCCTCCAGATCGATGATGTCGCGCAGCAGGACCGCGCCGTCCTGCAGCGCATCGCGCCAGGCCACGACGGCGCGCATGGTCAGCGGGCTTTCGCACAGGCCGCCGATCATCTTTTCGCGGCCGGCCTCGATCCGCTTCGCGATCTCGATCTCGCCTTCGCGGGACAGCAGCTCGACCGTCCCCATCTCGCGCAGATACATGCGCACCGGGTCGTCCGTCCGGCCGACATCGTCGGCGACATTGCCCTTGCGTTGCTCGGCCAGTTCGCTGGCGCCTTCCGGCTCCTTATCGTCTGCCGCCTCGGCATCGACCACATTGATACCCATCACCGAGAGGCGGGCGAGAATGTCTTCGCGCTGTTCGTGGGTCACCCGGTCGGGCGGAATGGCGGCGTCGATTTCCTCTTCGGAAAGATAGCCCTGCTCCTTGCCCTTCGCGACGAGCTTCTTTTCCGCCGCCGCCAGGGCATCGATCAGCGCATCGTCGGTATCGTTCTGCGTTTCGGTGGAAACCGCCTGAGCCGCCGTGGCCTTGCTTGCCATGTAGCTTCCGTCCCCGATGTCGCGCGGCGCAGGCGCTCCGGCGCGCGCGAGTTGTTTATCCGCTAGGGCTTCCACGGGGAATTTCCGCGCCTTCGAAGCCTCGGGCGCCCCCGCGAATGTCGCCGATCCCCCGGTGCGCCGCCGAATGCAACCTCAGGCTGCGATCCCGGACGCCGTCAAGCGACTCGGCGAGATATAGCCCCCAGCGGGCGGACAACAAGGCCGGGAGCCGGTTGCGGAGGGGATCGCGGCCGGATTTTCGCGTTTCTCAGGGGCGGTTCGGAGAAGCGTCCGACTCGGCGCTACAGTGCGTCGGCAGGGCAGACCGGGGAAAAGTTCAAGTCCGTGGCGGCTTCGGAAAGGTCGGCCGAAGCGTCAAGGAGCAGGACCGTCGCACACGATGTCGGTCATGGCGGGACCGCAGAATGTCATCGATCGACATTCCGGCAGGTTCCCAGGTGTCGCGCAGACGACGAAACAGGGCTGCCGAGCCCTTGCGTCCGGGTCCGGCGGCATCGTGCGGCTGCGCCGGAGCGACACGAGCGGTTGTCTCTTCGTGGCCGGCGGTCGCGTCCGCCCCTGCGCTCTGCCCCTGCGCTCTGCCCCGTGCGATCCCCGGACATCCGATAATCCTGTCGGTCACAAAATCCGATCCGTTGCCTATGTTGCGCAAACCGCCGTCGACTGCAATTGCGTCCGTGTCACGCCGGGTCGGCCTCGTCGCTTCCGGCCGCCTGGCGGGCGATGTCCGAGGCGAACTCGGTCAGCCGGGCATATTCGGCGGGGTCGTCGCGGTACAGGCCGCGCTTCAACCGCTGCTGCAACTCCACCTTGGCCAAACTCCGCTCCAACTGCCGCAACGCATCTGCAAAGCCCGGTTCGACGGAATCCCGATCGAAAGCCGGGTCGGCGAAAGGCGCCACGGCGTAAATTGTCCGGCTGCAAATGTTCTCCACCATAACGTCGTGCCCGCGGGACCGAAGGCGTTCCTTCAGCGCGTCGGCTTCCATGTCTTCGGACTGGCCGTGCAGATCGATGGCATCCGTCAATAGTTCGGCCAGACCGGTCGAAAACAACTCGGCCTCGACCAGCCGTTCGCCGTAGCCGCCGATCAGCTGCGGATGGTTGATCAGCGCCGCCAGCAGGGCTTTCTGCCGGTTCGAGATATTTTCTTCCGGCCCGACATCGGATTTCATTTCGACGGGTTTGGTTTTCCTGGTTCTGTCCCGCCGTTCCCAAATCAGCGAGCGCAGCCTCTTGTTGAAGAACGCGCGATAGTAGAATTGCGTGTCCCTCTCGGCCATCTGCGCGACGGTCTCGTCGATATTCTTGCGGACGATCAGGGCAAATTCCGGGGAATCGATGGTCTGGGATCCGGCGACGCGCCGCCATAGCGCCTCCGAAACGGATGTCGCCCGCTCGATCAGCCGGCCGAAGGCCTCGGGCCCTGAAAGATTGACGAAGGAATCCGGGTCCTCGCCCTCCGGCAGGAAGACGAAGCGGGCCGTCTTGCCGGGCACGAGGCGGGGCAGCAGCCGGTCGAGCGCCCGGCCGGCGGCGCGGCGGCCGGCTTCGTCGCCGTCGAAGCACAGCACCGGCTCCGGCGCGAGCCGCCACAGCTCCTCGATCTGGCTCTCGGTGAGCGCGGTGCCGAGCGGGGCGACGGCGCCGCCGAAGCCGGCCTGGTGGAGCGCGATGACGTCCGTGTAGCCTTCGGTCACGATGACGTCGGCGCCCCCCTTGCCGTCCGGGCCGTCCGGGCCTTCGCGCACGGCCTGGCGCGCCTTGTCGAGGCTGTAGAGAAGCTGGCCCTTGTTAAACAGGGGCGTTTCCGGGGAGTTCAAATACTTCGGCTGGGCGTCGCCCAGCGCCCGGCCGCCGAAGGCGATGACCCGGCCGCGCCGGTCGGCGATCGGGAAGATCGCCCGGCCGCGAAAGCGGTCGTAACTCTCGCCGCCGTCCTCCGGCCGGATCAGCAGGCCGGCCTCGACCAGCATGTCTTCGGAAAAGCCCTCGCCGGTCAGGGCCTGTTTCAATGCGCTTCGCCCATCCGGCGCCCAGCCCAACCGGAACGCATCGATTGTTTCCGGCTTAACGCCGCGCCGCCGCAGATAGGCCAACGCCGCCGCCCCGTCCGGCCCGTCGAGGCGTTGCCGGAAGAAGCGCAGCGCCGCCTCGCAGGCTTCCTGGAGGGTCCTGGCCCGTTCCGCCCGCCGGCGTTCCTGCGGCGTCGCTTCCGGCACTGTCAGGCCGGCCATCCCGGCCAGCTTCCCGACAGCTTCGGGGAACGTCAGCCCTTCGGTCTCGGTGACGAAGCGGATGACGTCGCCATGCGCGCTGCAGCCGAAACAGTGATAAAAGGCCTTGTCGTCGTTGACGGTGAAAGACGGCGTCTTTTCGCTGTGGAACGGGCACAGGCCGCTGAATTCGCGGCCCTTCTTGGCCAGCTTCACCCGCTTCCCGACGACATCGGACACCGGCACCCGGCTGCGCAGCTCGTCCAGGAACTGGGGGGTGATCGTCATAGCGCGAGATTAGCATGTAGCGACCGCGACCGCCGCAGCTATTGTCAGGATTTCACGCCCGAAATCGCCGCCGCCCGCCCGGCCGGCAGCGGCTACAGCGCCAGACGCGATTTTACCAGTGCGCTCGCCTTGCCGAAATCCATCTGGCCGGCATAGCGCTCGCGCAACTCGGCCATGGTGCGCCCCATATCCTTGATCGAGGCGGCGCCGAGCTCGTCGATCACCGAGCCGACGGCGGCTTCGATCGCGTCTTCGTCCAGCCGCGGCGGCAGGAAATCGTTGATGATATCGATCTCCTCGCGCTCCTGTTCGGCGAGTTCGAGGCGCCCGCCCTGTTCGTAGTGGTCGATGCTTTCCCGGCGCTGCTTCACCATGGTCTGCAGCATGCCCAGAATCTGCATCTCGTCGATGCCGTCCGGCACCCCCTTGGTGCGGGCGGCGATATCCCGGTCTTTCAGCGCTGCCGAAATAAGCCGAAGGGTGGCGGTTTTCCGCCGCTCCCTTGCCCTCATCGCTTCTTTCAGTTCGGCTTTGATTCGGTCGCGCAGCATGGCGTCAGCCATCTGTCCGTCTCCAGTCCCGGCCCGATTCGACGAGCCCATCCCAAACTCGATGCCGGGCGCGCCGGTACTCTCCGGCCGCGCGTCAAGAGGCCAAAAAATGCCATCGACAGGCCGCGGGAGTCAATGGAGCGGACGCCGCTCGCGGACAGGTCGCCGGTTTCCCGCCCCGGAATACGCCCCTGCGCGCCGGTTCGCTGTGACGAAATGCGGCCCGGCACGAAGCCCGTTAAGTAGGCCCGCGCGCTTGACCGGCAAGCCGGTCCCTTCCTACCTAACGCGCGCCGTCCGGCACGCTCCGGACCGGCGCATTCCAACCGCGACGGCCAGCGAAACGGCCCCAGACAACGGACAGTCGATGCAGGCGTCCCCATCGCCCGACGCGGCTGCGGGCCCCGGCGGTGGGCCTTCGGCGCAGACATCTGCGGCCCGGCCGGTCCCGGAGCGGCCGGAATGGGCGACGGCGGGGCTGTTCCTGGACGACGGGACGGTGTTCTGGGGCCGCGGCGCCGGCGCGGCGAAGACGGTGCCGGGCGAGCTGTGTTTCAACACCTCTCTGACCGGTTATCAGGAAATCTTCACCGATCCGTCCTACGCCGCACAGATTATCGCCTTCACCTTCCCGCATATCGGCAATGTCGGCACCAACGCCGAGGATATCGAGACGACGACCCCGGCGGCGCTCGGCGGCGTGTTCCGCGCCGATATCGCCGACCCGTCCAACTACCGCAGCGGCCAGCATCTCGATGCCTGGCTGAAGAGCCACGATCTGCCGGCGATCACCGGCATCGATACCCGCCGGCTGACCCGGCGGCTGCGCGACGGCGGCGCGGCCAATGCCGTGCTGCGCCACGATCCGGGCGGCGATTTCCCGGTCGGCGACCTGATCGCCAACGCGCAGGCCTGGCCCGGCCTGGAGGGTATGGATCTCGCGAAGGAAGTTTCCTGCGCCCAGACCTACCGGTGGGACGAGACCGCCTGGGCGTGGGGCGAAGGTTACGGCCGGCAGGAAGCGTCGCGCTTCCATGTCGTCGCGATGGATTTCGGCGCCAAGCGCAACATCCTGCGCAGCCTGGCTTCGCTCGGCTGCCGGGTCACGGTCGTGCCCGCGACGGCGAGCGCCGAGGAAATCCTGCGCCACGCGCCGGACGGCGTGTTCCTCTCCAACGGGCCGGGAGATCCGGCGGCGACCGGCGCCTATGCCGTGCCGGTCATCCGGCAGCTGCTGAAATTCGACCTGCCGGTCTTCGGCATCTGCCTCGGCCACCAGATGCTGGCTCTGGCGCTCGGCGCCAGGACCCGCAAGATGCATCACGGCCACCGCGGCGCGAACCATCCGGTGCAGGATTTGGAGACCGGCAAGGTCGAGATCACCAGCCAGAACCACGGCTTCGAGGTCGACGCCGAAAGCCTGCCCGCCGGCGTGACCATGACCCACAAGTCCCTGTTCGACGGCTGCTGCGAAGGCCTGAAGGTCGAGGGCAAACCGGTCTTCAGCGTGCAGTACCACCCCGAAGCCAGCCCCGGCCCCCAGGACAGCCAATACCTGTTCGAGCGCTTCGTGGCGGACATGGCGGCGGCGGATCAGGCTTAGATGCCCCGCCGCACCGACATCTCATCCATCCTCATCATCGGCGCCGGCCCGATCGTCATCGGGCAGGCCTGCGAGTTCGACTATTCGGGGACGCAAGCGGTCAAGGCGCTCAAGGACGAGGGCTACCGGGTCATTCTGGTCAATTCCAACCCGGCGACCATCATGACCGATCCGGGCCTCGCCGACGCGACCTATGTCGAGCCGATAACGCCGGAAATCGTCGAGCGCATCCTGGAGAAGGAGAAGCCGGATGCGCTGCTGCCGACCATGGGCGGACAGACCGCGCTCAACACCGCGCTCGCGCTTGCCGGGAGCGGCGCGCTGGAGCGCCACGGCGTCGAGCTGATCGGCGCCAACCGGGAAGCCATCGCCAAGGCCGAGGACCGGCTGCAGTTCCGCGAGGCGATGTCGCGCATCGGCCTGGAGAGCCCTAAGAGCGCATTGGTCGGCTCCCAGAAAGAGGCGCAGGACGCGCTGGAGGCCATCGGCCTGCCGGTCATTATTCGGCCGTCCTACACGCTCGGCGGCACCGGCGGCGGCGTCGCCTACAACCGCAGCGAGTTCCGCGACATCGTCGGCCGCGGCCTGCGCGCCTCGCCGGTCGGCCAGGTGCTGATCGAGGAATCGGTCCTCGGCTGGAAGGAATTCGAGATGGAGGTCGTCCGCGACCGGGCGGACAACTGCATCATCGTCTGCTCCATCGAGAATCTCGATCCGATGGGCATCCACACCGGCGATAGCATCACGGTCGCGCCGGCGCTCACGCTGACCGACAAGGAATACCAGATGATGCGCAACGCCTCGATTGCGGTGTTGCGCGAGATCGGCGTCGATACCGGCGGCTCGAACGTGCAGTTCGCCGTCGATCCGGCGACCGGCCGCCAGGTCATCATCGAGATGAACCCGCGGGTCAGCCGCTCCTCGGCGCTTGCCTCCAAGGCAACCGGCTTCCCGATCGCCAAGGTCGCCGCGCGCCTCGCCGTCGGCTACACGCTCGACGAAATCCGCAACGACATCACCGGCGTCACCCCGGCCGCCTTCGAGCCGACCATCGACTATGTCGTCACCAAGATGCCGCGCTTCACCTTCGAGAAGTTCGCCGGGGCGGAGCCGGTCCTGACCACGGCGATGAAATCGGTCGGCGAGGCCATGGCGATCGGCCGGACCTTCGCCGAATCCCTGCAGAAGGCCTGCCGCTCGATGGAAACCGGCCTGACCGGGCTCGACCCCGTCGACATACAGGACGGCGCGGACACCATGATCGCCCGGCTCGCCGAGCCGACGCCGGACCGGCTGCTGGTCGTCGCCCAGGCCATGCGCGCGGGCTTCGGCGACGAGGCGATCCACAACGCCTGCCGGATCGATCCCTGGTTCCTCGCCCGCATCCGCGAGATCGTCGAGGCCGAGCGGCAGGTCGAGGCCGATGGCTTGCCCGGCGGCAGCGATGCGCTGGCCCGACTCAAGGGGCTCGGCTTCTCCGACGCCCGGCTGGCAACCCTGACCGGCGCGAGCGAGGCCGAGGTCGCCGCGGCGCGCCGGGCCGCGGAAGTCCGCCCGGTCTACAAGCGCATCGATACCTGCGCCGCCGAGTTCGCCTCGGCCACGCCCTACATGTATTCCTGCTACGAGAGCGGCCCCGATCCGGAATGCGAGGCCGAGCCGTCGGCGCGCGAAAAGGTCATTATCCTGGGCGGCGGGCCGAACCGGATCGGCCAGGGCATCGAGTTCGACTATTGCTGCGTCCATGCGGTCTACGCGCTTGCCGAAGCGGGCTACGAAACCGTCATGGTCAACTGCAACCCGGAGACGGTCTCGACCGATTACGACACCTCCGACCGCCTCTATTTCGAGCCGCTGACTGCCGAGGACGTCATCGAAATCTGCCGCAAGGAGCAGTCCAACGGCCGGCTCAAGGGCGTGATCGTGCAGTACGGAGGGCAGACACCGCTCAAGCTCGCCCATGCGCTGGCGGATGCCGACGTGCCGATTCTCGGCACCTCGCCCGACGCCATCGACCTGGCCGAGGACCGCGACCGCTTTCAGCGCCTGCTGCACGAGATCGGCCTGCGCCAGCCCAACAACGGCACGGCGACTTCGATGGAGCAGGCCGTCGCCGTCGGCCGGCAGATCGGCTATCCGGTGCTGCTGCGTCCGTCCTATGTGCTGGGCGGCCGGGCCATGGAGATCGTCCACGACGAAGCCGGCCTGCGCCGCTACGTCACCGAGGCGGTGCGGGTTTCCGGCGACAACCCGGTCCTGATCGACGGCTATCTCCAGGACGCCATCGAGGTCGATATCGATGCGGTGTCCGACGGCGAGAGCGTGCGCATCGCCGGCATCATGGAGCATATCGAGGAAGCCGGCATCCACTCCGGCGATTCGGCCTGCGCCCTGCCGCCCCATTCGCTCTCCGCGGCGATGCTGACGAATATCGAGCGCCAGGCGGAGAAGCTGGCCCGGTCTCTCGGCGTGGTCGGCCTGATGAACATCCAGGTCGCGGTCAAGGACGAGACGGTCTTCATCCTGGAGGTCAACCCGCGGGCCAGCCGGACGGTGCCCTTCGTCGCCAAGGCGACCGGCGCCCCGGTCGCCAAGATCGCGGCGCGCGTCATGGCCGGCGAAAAACTGGCCGGGTTCGAGCTCGGCATGGCGCCGGCCGGCGGCCATGTCGCGGTCAAGGAGGCGGTGTTCCCGTTCAACCGTTTTCCCGGCGTCGACGTGATCCTGGGTCCGGAGATGAAATCGACGGGCGAGGTCATGGGGTTGGACACGGATTTCGGCCGCGCCTTTGCGAAGTCGCAGATCGCGAGCGGCATCCATCTGCCGCAATCCGGCACGGTTTTCGTCTCGGTCCGCGACCGCGACAAGGAAGCGCTGGCGCCGATCGCCGAACGGCTGGTCGCGCTCGGCTTCGACCTGCTCGCAACCCGGGGCACCGCGCGCGACCTCAATTCCCGGGGCATCCCGGCCCGGCAGATCAACAAGGTGCTGGAGGGCCGGCCGCACGTCGTCGACGAAATGACCGACGGCGGCGTGCAGCTCGTGTTCAACACCACCGACGGGGCGCAGGCGATCCGCGACAGCTTCTCGCTCCGGCAGACCGCACTGCTGCGCGACATCCCCTATTACACGACCGTTGCCGGCGCCCGGGCTGCGGTGCAGGCGATTGCGGCACTTCGCACCGGCGCTCTTGAAGTCGCCCCGCTGCAATCGTATTTCGGCTCGTCTTTCTGAGAACCCAAAGGCGCGAGCGCGCACAACATCCCCGGCGTCCCCCTTTTCGAGACGCCGATGAAGCGGTTTGTTGCCGCGAGCGCCCGGAAAGCCTTTTGACTACTGACGGTCCGCCCGATGGATAAGGTTCCGATGACAGAGCGCGGTTACGGCATGCTTCAGGATGAAATGAAGCGGCTGAAAACGGTAGAGCGCCCGGCGGTCATCAATGCGCTGGAAGAGGCGCGCTCCCACGGCGATCTCTCCGAAAATGCGGAATACCACGCCGCCAAGGAACGCCAGGCGTTTATCGAAGGCCGCCTGATGGAACTGGAGGACAAGGTCAGCCGGGCCCAGGTGATCGACCCGCGCAGCCTGTCCGGCGATGTCGTGCGCTTCGGCGCCACCGTTTCGCTCGCCGACGAGGATACGGACGAGGAAAGCACCTACCAGATCGTCGGCGAGGACGAGGGCGATATCCGCAACGGGCTGCTGTCGCTGACCTCGCCGCTCGCCCGGGCGATGATCGGCAAGGAAACCGGCGATTCCATCGAGGTCACCGCGCCGGGCGGCTCGAAGGCCTACGAGATCATGAAGGTGAAATACGACTGAGGGGGGGGGACGCCGGCGGTCGCCGCAAACGCCGCTCGTTCGCGGACGCCTAAAGAATAACCGAAAATGCCGCCCCGGATTTGATCCGGGGTCGATGGGGGTGCTGCGGGCAACCGGAGGATTCGCCTTGCGGCGAAGCGCGCCCCGCTACGGGAATCGGCGACGCGCCACCCCCACCCCAGTTCAAGCCGGGCCTCCTCCTCTACAGAGGGACAGCGCCGCGGACTCCCGCGGCCTTTTGCAGAGCAAACCCGGCGCGGGAAAAGCTGCGCGGTCAGACCCCTTCAAGCACTCTGAAATCCCGCACCACGGCGCCTTCGAGCCGTTCGAGCGCGGCGGCGTAGGCGTCGCTCTCGCGCGCGGCGACGGCCTGTTCGTAGCTATCGAACTCGATCACCACCGTGCGGTTGGCGAGGCCGGCCTCATAAGGCGTCACCTTGCCGCCGCGGGCGAGGAAACGGCCGCCATGTTGCAGGACTGCCGGCCCGGCCAGCTCGGCATAGGAGGCCAGCGCGTCCGGATCCTTCACCTCGCGGTAGCAGGAAACCCAATATCCTTTAGCCATTGTCTTGTCCGTTCGGATAATTTGCCACGATAGCCGGTCTTACCCCATCAGGCTCGGCAGCCAAAGCACGATTCCGGGGAAGGCCAGCAGCACGGCGACGGTTGCGACGTCGGCGACGAAGAAGGGGCCGATGCCGCGGAACACATCCTGCAACGGCACTTCGAGCGAGCGGCCCTCGGCGTCCTGCAGGTCGCGGCTGACCCCGGCGACGACGAAACAGTTGAGCCCGATGGGCGGGGTAATCAGGCAAATCTCCGCCATCTTGACGACGATGATCCCGAACCAGACCGGGTGGTAGCCCAGCGCCTCGACCGCCGGGAACACCACCGGCAGGGTGAGGATCAGCATGCCGATCGCGTCCATGAACATGCCCAGGACGGCATAGGCCAGCAGGATGCAGATCATGATGACGATGGGCGGCATGTCGAGCGTCGTCACCCAGCCGGCGAAGGAGGCCGGCAGGCCGGCGAAGCCGAGGAAGCGCACGAACAGGAAAACGCCCCAGATCAGGGTGAAGATCATCGCCGTCAGCTTGGCGGTCTCGAGCAGCGCCTCTTTCAGCCGGCCGGCCATGTCGCCGACGGCCTTCTGCCGGAACGCTTCGAACACGTAGATCGCGAACACGATGGCCGCGCCGAGCGCCGCCGCCTCCGTGGGCGTCGCCGTGCCGGTGTAGATCGCGCCGAATATCACCAGGACGACGGCGAAGATGGGCAGGATGCCCGGCACCGTCGCCAGCTTCTCGCGCAGGGTGAACCCGGCGATCGGCCGGCCGAGCTGGGGCTTCCACAGGCACATGCCGATAATCAGCGCGGCATAGATCAGCGCCGAGACCAGGCCCGGCAGGAAGCCGCCGAGCAGCAGCTTGCCGACCGATTCCTCGACGATGATCGCGTAGATCACCAGGATGGCCGAGGGCGGGATCAGCGAGGCCAGCGTGCCGCCCGCCGCGACGACGCCGGCCGCCAGCTTGCGGTCGTAGCCGTTCTTCAGCATGTCGGGAATCGCGACCCGGGAGAACACGGCGGCGGTTGCGGTCGACGCGCCGGAGACGGCGGCGAAACCGGCGGTGGCGAACACAGTCGCCACGGCGAGGCCGCCCGGCACCCAGCCGACCCAGCGCCGCGCCGCCTCGAACAGCCGGCCGGTCAGGCCGGCATAGAAGGCGAGGAAGCCGATCAGGATGAACAGCGGCAGGACGGACAGCGGATAGGTGATCGTCTTGGAATGCGGAATAGTCCCCGAGATCGCCGCCGCCACGTTCCAGCCGCGCAACTCCAGCAGGCCGAGGAAGCCGGTCAGCGCCGCCGCAACGAAAACCCGGACGCCCAGCACCACCAGGACGATCAGGAAGACGACCGCGACGATGCCGGTGTTGAACGGCTCCAGGCCCAGCATCAGGCAGTGCCCTCGATCTCGTCCTTGGCGAGTTCCTCGACCGTCTTGATGTGCGGCGCGCCGACCGGCGCCAGCGCCGGATTCAGGAACAGGCGCAGATAGGCAAAGAACTGCACGGCGAAGCGGACCAGCAGCAAGCAGAGGAAAATCGGCACCGCCAGTTTGCCCGGCCAGGTCACCAGTTCGATGTCGATGGTGCTGTCGCCCAGTTCCCAGGCCCGGCCGAAATGCTGGTAGGAATAGGGAATCAGGATCGCGACGATGAATATGCCGATGAGCACGCCGGCCATCTCGGCGAGCCACATGGCGCGGCCCTTCAGGCGACCGAGCAGCAACTCCATCCGGACATGGCCGCCCAGGCGCTGGACCCAGGCGATGCCGAAGACGGCGAAGCCGATCATGCCGAACTCGACGATATCGATATAGCCGAAGATCGGCGCGCCGAAGAGATTGCGCAGCACGATCTGGATCATGCCCAGGATCATCAGGCCGAACACCAGCACGCCGCCGATCAGCGTGCAGACCAATTCAAGCGGCGCCAGCAGGCGGTCGGCCCGCCAGACCGCGCGGCCGAGCAGGTCGTCCGGCGGCGCGCGGCCGAATTCCGGCGCGTCCCCGATCATGGAATTTCCGGAGAGGGAAAAATGGCGCAGCCCGCCGCCCGATACGGATGCGGACGGCGGGCCGCAAGCCTGCGTAGGACTATTCGTATGTCTTGCCGACGGCGGCGAACATGGACTTCACGAGGCCGCGGGCGTCGAACTTGCCCTGGTTCTCCTCGATCCAGGCTTCGATCACCGGCCGGCCGCCCGCCTTGCGGAAGGCCGCAATCTGCGCGTCCGTATAGCGGACTTCCTTCAGCTTCTTCTTCAGCATCGGCAGATTTTTCTTGTCCGCTTTCTTGTAGGCGTCGATCTGGGCCGCGATGACCGCTTCCTTCGAGTCTTCCAGCAGTTTCTTGTATTGCGCCGGCAGCTTCTTGTAGGCGCCGATCGCGAAGGTCAGCGGGCAGTCCGACGTGCCGGGCGACAGGTTGGCGGTGTACCAGTCGGCCAGTTCGTGGATCTTGTAAGCGACATGGGCGTAGGTGAAGGGGAAGGAAGCCGCCTGCATCGTGCCCTGCTGCATGCCGGTATAGACCTCGGTCGCCGTCGGCGTCGTCGGGGTCGCGCCCAGCACCTTCATCGCCCGGCCGAGGCCGCCGCCGGCCCGGACCGTCATGCCCTTCCAGTCGGCGAGCGCGACCGGCGGCTTGCCTTTGCCGAGCAGCTCATACTGCGGCAGGAAGGACGAGGTGTAGATCATGGCGTTCCAGCGCGCGAGCTGCTTGCCGACCGCCGGATGGGCGTAGACCGCCTCGCGGACCTTGCGGTTTTCCTCCCACGTCGCCATCGGCAGGAAGGGCAGGGTCAGCGCCATCAAGGCCGGGTTCTTCTTCGGGTGGTAGAAGTTGCAGAACATCGCCCCTTCGAACGCGCCGATCTTCAGCCCGTCCAGATTCTCGCGCGACTTGGAGAGCGCTGCGCCATAGTGGATCTTGAGCGTCCAGTTGCCGCCGGTTTTTGCAGCCAGCAGGGCGGACAGCTTCTCGATGCCGGCTGTAAAGGCGCGCTTCTTACCCCAGACCGAATAGTTCCAGGTCAGTTTCGGGCCGTTGACCTCGGCGGCCTGCGCCGGCGCCCAAATGGACGTCACGCCGAACGCCAGGACTGTAGCAGCGCCGGCGATGCTCAAGACAATGCTGCGGGTGGACTTCTTCATAGACTTTCCTCCTTGCGGGTTGCCGGCCGGTTCCCCGGCCGCGCACATGACCCCTCCCTCGAATGGTTCATCGACCGGTTCGCGAGTCGGCCGAAGCCTAGGGGCTCTCCGGCGCTAGCGGCAAGCGCCGCGCCATTTTGGTAACCAGGTTGTCAGCGATCCCCGGCCGGCTCCACGGGCAGACGGCGAGGCAGATGCCGCAGGTTTCGTTCTCGACGAAATAGGGCAGGCACTTGTCGAAATCGACATACCATTTCTTCGTGCCCCGAACCGTCTGCTTCTCGCGCGCGATGGCGTCCGGCGGGCAGGCCCGGGTGCACACCTGGCAGCTCTGGCAGAACAGGTCGGCGCCGAACGCATCCGGCGCGTCGGGTTCCAGCGGCAGGTCGGTCGTGACCATGGAGAGCCGGAAATTGGAGCCGAAGCGGCGGTGGATCATCGAGCCGTGCTTGCCCAGTTCGCCCAGCCCGGCCTCGATCGCCGCCGGGATCATCAGCACGTCCTCGGTCATCGGGCCGGTCTTCGCTTCGGCGGGACTGCCGCGCTCGCGGATCCAGTTGGCGAGGCGCTTGGCGGCAATCCCGGCCCGGCCGTATTGCACCATGACCTCGATATAGGCGTCCTCGTGGGGCGCGGTGTTGAGCCGGTCGTATTCGTGCGCAAACGCCATGACGACGACCCAGCGCCCGGCCGGCCGGGGGCGGTCGGTGTAGGTCCACGACTCCCGGAATTCGCAGATGCCGGCATCGTCGGCGCCGGCCTCCAGCGCGGCCTGCCTGACGGCGGCGCTCCAGCCGTCCGCCGGCTCGGACGCCCGTGACGGCGCGACCGGGCAGTCGGCAAATTCCGCTGCGCGTCGGCGGTATTTCCGCGCTTCGCGGATATTCCCGTTGTCGCGGTAGCGGTCGTAGAAAAAGCGCAGGACGCCGGTATGTTCGATCGAATGGCCGTCGTCGCGCCAGAACACCGGCCGCGGTGGGCCGAACGCCTCTTCGCCCAGCCCGTTGATGGCGTTGCCGGAAACCTCCGGCCAGACCGCTTCCTGCTCCGCCGAGGGCTTCCAGTCCGATGCAGACACCGACAAACCTGCCATGACCGAATTCCGCTTCCTGCCCCCTGGAGCCGCCACCTTAGCGCAAGGCTGCCCCGCGGCGGAAGGCCGGCGAAAGGACAAGCGGCTACATCATCCCGATGGCGCGGCGGTAGACGTCGAGCAGTTCCTCCTGCTCCCGGCGGTCGGTCTGGTCCATGCGGCGCAGGGCGATCAGCTTGCGCATGATCTTGGGATCGTAGCCGTTGCCCTTCGCTTCGGCATAGACCTCGCGGATGTCCGCGGTCAGCGCCTTTTTCTCCTCCTCGAGACGCTCGATGCGCTCGACATAGGCGCGCAGGATATCGCCGGCGATGCCGCCGGCCCGGCCGGGACTTGCCGGCGCTTCGGGGGTGGCAATTTCGCTGGTGCCGGCGTTGAGCGCGGCGTCTTCGACAGGGGTCATCGGTCTCGATCCATCGGTGGGGGAAAGTTCGGAAATGGCCGGCCCGGCGGCGGCCGGCCGGCCGCTACATGCGGAAATGCTTGCTCAGGCGCAACCCCTGGGCCTGGTAGTTGGAGCCCATGTCCTTGCCGTAGAGCCGATCCGGCACGGCGCGCAGCCGCTCGTAGACGAGCCGTCCGACGACCTGCCCGTCCTCGACGAAAAACGGCACTTCGTGGGGCCGGACTTCGAGGACGGCGCGGCTGCCGGTTCCGCCGGCTTCCGGGCTGCCGAAGCCGGGGTCGAAGAAGCCTGCGTAGTGGACCCTGAACTCGCCGACGAGCGTATCGTAAGGGATCATTTCGGCGGCATGGTCCGGCGGCACGGAGACCGCTTCCTTCGAGGCCAGGATATAGAAATCGTCGACATTGAGGACAAAACCGCCATCCGCCGGCGCGCGGATCGGCTCCCAGAAATCCGCGGCCGGATAGTGCCCGACCCTTTCGACGTCGATCACGTCGCAGTTCTTTTTCGCCTTGTAGCCGACGATCGCATCGGGTGCACTGCCGCGAAGGTCCAGGGAAATGTTGAGCTTGTCGCCTTCCAGCGTGATTTCCGACCCGTCGGTGGAGAGCTTGCGCTCGGTCTGGAGGGCGCGCAGGGCGGTTTTGCTGAGGGTCGGCGCGCCCCGGCGCATCCTGAGTTGGTTCAACCGCGTTCCGGTCTGGACCCGCACGCTGAACGTGCGCGGCGAGATTTCGGCGTACAGCGCGCCGCAATAGCCTGCAGCGATACGGTCGAACGACGTCGATCGGTCGGTAATAACCCGGGTGAAGATGTCGAGCCGCCCCGCCGAGCTTTTCGGATTGGCATAGGCGCTCAGCGGCCTGGGCAGATCGAGCTGCTCCAGCAGCGGCACGATGTAGACATGCCCCTGTTCGAGGACACCGCCTTCGGCAAGGTCGATCTCATATTGCGCGAACGCGTCTATGCGTTCCCTGACGCTATGGTCCGGCCCGGGCAGGAAGCTGGCGTTCACCCGGTACGCGGTCCGGCCGAGCCGGAGATCGAGGCTCGCCGGCTGGATTTGACGGTCGGCGATCGGCGCCGAGGCCAGAATCTTCCTGCCGCGGATCAGCGCCTCGATTTCCTGGGACGGATAGATCCCGGTATTCTGGCGCGACCTGTCCCCCTCGGCCGCGGCTTCGGGAATTTCGGAGCGGAAAAGGTCGTTGTCGCCCACTGGCGTCAGTCGGGTTTCCATGGCGCGCAATTCGATTTCCGGTTGCGCGCACCATGCCATAGCCGAAAAATCATGTTAAATCAATAAGTTATCTCAATCGATCTGGCATTTATCCAACCGGTTTTCCCGATGCCGGATCCCGGAACGATGTTGGACAACAGGGATTTGCGCCGGTTATGCGCCCGATTCACGCAATCCACAGAGGCGCCGTCCCGCCGCGGCCCGGTTGCCGGCCGCGGCGGGAAATCCGGTCTACCCGTCCTTCTTCGCCTTGTTGAGCGCGGCGCCCAGGATGTCGCCGAGCGAAGCGCCGGAATCGGAGGAGCCGAACTGCTCCATCGCTTCCTTGTCCTCGGCGATCTCCCGCGCCTTGACCGACAGGCTCAATTTGCGGGCGCTCTTGTCGAAGTTGGTGACCTTGGCGTCGATCTTCTCGCCGACGGCGAAGCGGTCCGGCCGCTGCTCGACGCGCTCGCGCGACAGGTCGGCCTTGCGGATGAAGCCCTGAATGCCGTGGACCTCGACCTCCAGGCCGCCCGAGGTGACCGCGGTGATCGTCGAGGTCACGAGCTCGCCCTTCCGGATCGAGCCCGCGGCCCCGGCCAGCGGGTCTTCCGAGAGCTGCTTGATGCCCAGGCTGATCCGTTCCTTCTCGGTATCGACCTCGAGGAGCTTCACCTTGACCATGTCGCCCTTCTTGTACCGGGCGACGGCTTCCTCGCCCGGCGTGTTCCAGGAGATGTCGGACAGGTGCACCATGCCGTCGATTTCGCCCGGCAGGCCGACGAACAGGCCGAATTCGGTGATGTTGCGGATTTCGCCTTCCATCTCCGTGCCGGACGGATACTGCCCGGCAAAGGTCGCCCAGGGATTGTCCCGGGTCTGCTTCAGGCCCAGGCTGATCCGGCGGCGCTGGGAATCGACGTCCAGCACCATCACTTCGACTTCCTGGCTGGTCGAGACGATCTTGCCCGGATGGACGTTCTTCTTGGTCCAGGACATTTCCGAGACATGGACCAGGCCTTCGATGCCGGCCTCCAGCTCCACGAAGGCGCCGTAGTCGGTGATGTTGGTCACCCGGCCGGTGAAGCGGGCGCTCTCCGGATATTTCGCTTCCACGCCGTCCCACGGGTCGGCTTCGAGCTGCTTCATGCCCAGGCTGATGCGCTGGGTGTCCGGGTTGAAGCGGATGACCTGGACGTCGACCGTCTCGCCGATCGAGAGCGCCTCCGAAGGATGGTTGACCCGCTTCCAGGAGATGTCGGTGACATGGAGCAGGCCGTCGATGCCGCCCAGATCGACGAACGCGCCATAATCGGTGATGTTCTTCACCACGCCCTTCAGCACCTGGCCTTCCTTCAGGTTGGCGATCAGCTCGGCGCGGGCTTCGGCGCGGGTTTCCTCGAGCACGGCGCGGCGCGAGACCACGATGTTGCCGCGCTGCCGGTCCATCTTGAGAATCTGGAAGGGCTGCGGCGTGTTCATGATCGGCGTCACGTCGCGCACCGGCCGGATATCGACCTGGCTGCCGGGCAGGAAAGCAACGGCCCCGTTGAGATCGACCGTGAAGCCGCCCTTGACCCGGCCGAAGATGTGACCGGTTACGCGCTGCCCGTCGTTGAAGGCGCTTTCGAGCTGGACCCAGGCTTCCTCGCGCCGGGCCTTGTCGCGCGACAGCACGGCTTCGCCGTTCGCGTTCTCCAGCCGCTCGACATAGACCTCGACCTCGTCGCCCGGTTTGATCTCCGGCGCCGCGCCCGGCGGCGCGAATTCCTTGACCGGCACGCGGCCTTCGGCCTTCAGGCCGACGTCGATCACGGCGTGGTCGTTTTCGATCGCCACGATCCGGCCGGCTACCACCTTGCCTTCGAACTGGTCGTGGTCTTTCAGGGATGCATCGAGCAGCGCGGCGAAGTCCTCGCCGGACGCCGCCGCGGTTTCTGTCGCAGTCGTCATGGGTTTCCGGATGTCCTCTCGTCTTCCGGCCGGCTTCCTGGCTGCAATCCCGACGGAGCGCTTCCTGACGGGCGGATCCCCAATCGGTCCTCCGTCAGGCCGGGTCGGAATGCAGCGCCGTTGCGTTGCCGTTACCGGACATCCTGCACGAGCCTTCGCCATCCGGGCGCGCGCTGCGCCACGATTTCCAGCGCCGCGCGGAACGCCGTATCGGCATCCAGCGTACTGGTATCGAGAATCGCCGCGTCGTCGGCGGGCTTCAGCGGGGCAACGGCGCGGTTGCTGTCGCGGTCGTCGCGTTCCGCCAACTCGCTCAGGACAGCGGCGTATATAGCCTTCGCCCCGGCGGCCTGCAACTCCGCAAAACGGCGGCGCGCCCTTTCGTCCGGACTGGCGGTGACGAAGATTTTCACCGGCGCGTCCGGGCACACGACGGTGCCGATATCCCGGCCGTCGAGCACCGCGCCGCGGCAGCCGGCGGGCGGCTCGCGCGCGAAACGGCGCTGGAATTCGAGCAGGGCTTCCCTGACCGAGGGGAAAGCGGCGACTTTGGAGGCGGCATCGCCCGCTTCGGGCGTGCGCAGGGCCGGGTCGGAAAGGCGGCCGGTATCCAGCGTCCGGGCCGCGGCGGCGGCGGCCGCTTCGTCGGCCGGATCGCCGCCGGCGTGCAGCACGGCCAGCCCGACCGCGCGGTAAAGCGCGCCCGAGTCCAGGCAGGCCAGGCCCAGCGCGTCGGCGAGCCGCCGCGCCAGCGTGCCCTTGCCGGCGGCGGCCGGGCCGTCGACAGCGATAACGAGCGAGGACGGAGATACGGTTTCGGACATGGGATCGGGGACAGGGGCGCCGGGCTTTGTCGTGTGGCGCCGAGGCTAGTGCATTTTATGCCGTTGCGAAATCGGCGCCACCGGCCTGCCGCACGAAGATGCCGTCTCGACAGCCGGCCGATTTTGCCTACATACCCGGCGTTAACCTTCGCAGCCAAGTTTCTGACGATGTATTCGGAAAAGACGGTCGATATCCTCGTTTCGGTCAAACCGATCTATCTGGAAGAGCAGTCGGAGCCCGATGAGAACCGCTATGTCTGGGCGTACACGGTGACGATCAGCAACGAGGGCGGCGAACGGGTCCAGCTGCTCAACCGGCATTGGCGGATTACCGACGCGGCCGGCCAGCAGCAGGAAGTCCGCGGCCCCGGCGTGGTCGGCGAGCAGCCGGTGCTGGAACCGGGCCAGAGTTTCGAATACACCAGCGGCTGCCCGCTCAATACCCCCTCCGGCTTCATGGTCGGCGCCTATGAGATGACGCGCGACGACGGCAGCCGGTTCGATGTCCGCATTCCCATGTTCTCGCTGGACAGCCCCTTCGTCCGCAACATGGTCCATTAGGCGCTCGTCGGGCGCCCGATAGGCCTACGGAGAAATCGCCTCATGTTGCTTCGTCTGGTGCCGGCCGGCACGACTGTCCCCTTCGTCCGGTTCCGCGCGATCTATCTGGCGTTCTCGGTCGCCCTGCTGCTTCTCAGCGCCGGGATGTTCTTCGGCCAGGGTCTCAATTTCGGCATCGACTTCAAGGGCGGCATCCTGCTTCAGGTCACCGCGCTGGACGACAAGGGCGCGGAGAAGCCGGCCGATGTGGCCGGACTGCGAAGCCGGCTCAACGCGCTCGGCCTCGGCGAGGTCTCGATCCAGAATTTCGGCAATGAGTCCGAGGTGCTGATCCGGGTCGAGAAGCAGCCGGGCGACAACAAGCGCCAGATGCAGGCGATCGAAACGGTGACGGCGGCGCTGGGCAAGAATTTCCGCGTCGGGCGCGAGGAGTTCGTCGGCCCCAAGGTCGGCGCCGAGCTGATCCAGGCCGGCATCGTCGCGACGATGCTCGCGCTGCTCGCAATCATGGCCTATGTGTGGTTCCGCTTCGAATGGCAGTTCGGCATCGCCGCCGTGGCGGCGCTGACCCACGATGTGCTTCTGACCATCGGCCTGTTCAGCCTGTTCCAGTTCGAATTCAACCTGTCGACCGTAGCCGCGGTGCTGACCATCGCGGGCTATTCGATCAACGACACGGTGGTGGTGTTCGACCGGGTGCGCGAGAACCTGCGCAAGTACAAGAAAATGGCGATGCCGGACCTGATGAACCTGTCGCTCAACGACACCCTGTCGCGCACGGTTCTGACCAGCGTGACGACCTTGCTGGCGCTGCTCGCCCTGTTCTTCCTGGGCGGCGAGGTGATTCGCGGCTTCTCCATCGCCCTGATCTGGGGCGTGGTCGTCGGCACTTATTCGTCGATCTGCCTGGCGGTGCCGCTGTTGCTGATCCTGCGCATCAAGCGCCTCGGCCGGGCGGGCGATGCCGGCGATACCGCCGAGGCCGCCGCCGGCTAGCGCGCGCGCCGACAGGCCGATGGAACTGACCGAGGCGGCGCGCGGCGACCGGCCTTTCGTCGAAAGCTACGGCCCCGGCGGCTTCCGCATCGGCGGCGAACGGTGGGCCGGATCGGTCCTGATCCTGGCGGACCGGGTCGTCGCCTGGGAAACCGACGACCCTGCTACCCTGGATGCAGCGGCGCTTGCCGCCGCCTTTGCCGGCGATCGGACGGAACTGCTGATCCTCGGCCTCGGCGCCGGCGCGGCATCGATCCCGCCGGCCGGGCGCGAGGCACTCAGGCAAGCCGGCCTTGCCGTCGAGGCGATGGACACCGGGGCCGCCTGCCGGACCTACAACCTCCTGGCCGGCGAGGGCCGGGCGGTCGGCGCGGCGCTGATGGCGTTGCCGGCCGGCTGACCGGGCGGCATCGCTGCACCGAGTTCTATCCCGACAGTAGGGAAGGGTTTCACCCCCTACGGTATTTCCACCCGGACCGGATTGGGGTTCGGGCGACCCGAAGATCGCGTGCGCAGCAACGAAAACGGGCCCCACCGATGGCGGAGCCCGTTTCCTTCGATTGCCGTCGCCCTCCAACCGGGGGACGCCGGAATAATTTGGCGTCAGCCGCCGAATCCCACGAAACCGCCATTCTGCTGCGCGATCATGCAGAACAGCATGGGGATCGAGAGCAGCGTGTTGGTGCGCGAGAACAGCATGGCCGTGCGCGCCGACTTGGCTTTCGAAGCGGCGTCGGCCTCGACGATGCCGAGCGCCCGCTTCTGGTTCGGCCAGATGACGAACCAGACGTTGAACCACATGATGGCGCCCAGCCACATGCCGATGCCGATCGCCGTGCTGTTGCCTTCGTCCGTGAAGCCGATCGCGATGGCCTCGACGAGATACCCCTGCATCAGGGCCACGATCAGGCCGGTGACGATCGTCGACATGGCGGCCCAGCGGAACCAGAACAGGGCCGCGGGCGCGATCACCTTGCCGACGGCCGGCTTTTGCTCGTCCGGAATGTTCGGCATGTTGGGGATCTGGACGAAGTTGAAATAATACAACAGGCCGATCCACATGACGCCCGAGAGGACGTGGAGATAGCGGAACAGGAAGCTCCACCAGGTGTGGTCGAAAGCGCCGCCGCCGGCCGTGGCGCCGACGATGACGAACATAACGATCAGCGCCACGATGCCGGCAATCACCGTGTTGCTGAGCTTTGTCAGAATAGCCGCCATGATGTCTCCCCAAGGCAAGTCATACATCAGCCGAGCCCGGCAGGCCGCCGCGCACCGTTGCTGCGCCTAATCTGCATAAAAAAAAAAAAAAGAAAAGAGACCCCCCCCGGAAGCCCCCGTGAATTCCGCCCGCCGGCGGGCCCGCCGGTTCGATTTCGAGCGCTATCTCGCGAGCCTGTTCGCACCGCGCCGGCAACGGCCTGCGCTGTGGATTCTGCTCGCCTTCAATATCGAGATCGCCCGTATCCGCGAGATCGTCAGCGAGCCGGCGATCGGGCAGATCCGGCTGCAATGGTGGCGGGAGGTGCTGGAGGCTGCGGCGGCGGGCGCGCCGGTGCGGCAGCATGAAGTGGCAGTGCCGCTCACCGCAGCCCTGCGCGCCGGCGGGCTCGACACGGCGCTGTTGCAGGCCCTGATCGACGGGCGCGAGCGGGACCTGGACGACGCGCCGATGACCGACGAAGCGGCGCTCGCCGACTATGCCGGACGGACCGGCGGCGTCCTGGCCGAAGCGATGGCAGTCGCCGCCGAAAACGGCCGCGCGAGCGAGCCGGCGCGGCAAGCGGCGCGGGCGCTCGGCACCGGATGGGCGCTTGCCGGCATCCTGCGCGCCGCCGGTTTCCATGCCGCACAGGGCCGGCAGCTGTTGCCGCAATCGGCGTTGGCGGCCGGCGCGGCAGGCCCGCGCGACCTGCTGGAACGGCGGGCGACGCCGGGTGTGCGCGCCGCGGCCGGGACGGTGGCGGCGATGGCGCGCGACCGGCTCGCCGCCGTGGCCGAAACCGGCGGACCGGCGGATCGATTGCTGGTGTTGAAGCCGGTCGCAGCGGCGCAGCTGGACCGTCTCGAACGCGGCGGTTTCGACCCGTTCGCCGCCCCGGACCGGCTGGCCCCGGCGCATATTCTGGCGCTCATGCTCGGCGCACGCTGGCTCGGACGCGGGATTTAGCGGGGTGCTCCGAAACGGGCATCCAAAATGTCAGCGTCCCCCACCCTTGCCGCCCCTCGATACGCCCCTCGATACGCCCCTCGATACGCCCCGGGCGCGTCCGGGGCTACTCGGGATGAGGGGGGTATTCTCAGTGTCAACCGCACCCTCCCTCACCCTGAGTAGCCGCCGCAGGCGGCGTATCGAAGGGCGGGGCGTATCGAAGGAGCCTGCCCTGAGCGAAGTCGAAGGGGGCGTTCGGACAAATTCCAAACATTATGCCGATTATTTCGCTTTTTTCCTTGACATAGAGATTTTTGTCTCCTATGTCGGTTTCCATCAACGCCCGAACTGCGCGCGCCGCAGTTCCCGGGCGCCCCCAATCCTCCCGAATGTCGATCCCTTTGCCGCCCCGGTCGGGCGGCACGAGGCGGCGACTGCCCTGTCCGGCCGGTCGGGTTTCACAGCCCGGCAGTCGCTTTCCGTTCGGGATATCCGGTCTGCGGTCTGCGGACCGATGCGGGGGCGGCGACCGTTGGAAACCGGCGCTAACGCTTGTTTTTTTCGGCCCTGACAAACCAGTGGCGCCGCCGTCGGGTGGCTTCCTCTGCGAAAGTCGGGCAGAGCAAAATTCGGCAGCGGTGGATCCTTCCCCGCGATACCCCTCCCCCTGCCCCTCCCCCGAGGGGAGGGGGGCAAGGCGTTGGGAT
>FZLR01000048.1 GCA_900197615.1 Rhodospirillaceae bacterium Spongia-Bin9 | reverse complement strand
AAAAAAAGAAGTTACGGGGGGGGGGCCGCGGCCGCCCCCCCTGCCGGCGGGGCACGCTGCCGCAGACGACGCCTATCCCAACAAGCCGGTCAGCCTGACGGTCGCCTACAGCCCCGGCGGCGCGACCGACTTCCAGGCTCGCATCGTCACCATGGTGGCGGCGAACAAGGGCCTGCTGGGCCAGCCGATCGTGATCCTCAACCGGCCGGGCGCCGGCGGCAAGGTGGGCTGGAACCATTTCGCCTCCAGGGCGTCGACCGACGGCTACCAGATGGCGGCCTATAACGTGCCGCACTTCATCGCCCAGTCGATCAAGTTCAAGACCAAATACAACATCGGCAATCTCGAGCCGATCGCCAACTGGGGCGCCGATCCGGCGGTCTTCGTCGTCAACAAAAACAGCAAGTTCAATTCCGTCAAGGAGTTGGCGGCCTGGGCGAAGGACAATCCGGGCAAGGTGACGGTTTCGGGCGCCGGCCTGTTCGTCGGCCACCACATCGCCTTCCTGCAGATCGAGAAGGCGCTGGGCGCAAAGCTGCGCTACGTCCCGCACAAGGGCGGCGCGCCGGCCCTGAAGTCTGTGCTGGGCGGCCAGGTGATGGCGGGCGTCAACAACCTGTCCGACGCCTACCGCAGCCGCGGCAGCCTGAAGATCCTCGGCATTGCCGATCTCCAGCGGGACAAGCAGTTCCTGCCGGACGTGCCGACCTTCAAGGAGCAGGGCTATGCGGTCGACGATTCGTCGGTCAACTTCCGCGGCATCATGGTCCGCAAGGGCACGCCGCAGGCGGTGATCGACAAGCTGGCCACGGTTATACCCAAGATGTTCGCGAACAAGCGCGTCGCCAAACAGATGCGTAACGGCGGCTCGCCGATCCGCATCATGGACCGTGCCGCAGTCCAGAAGATGTGGGCCGAGCGCCAGAAGTTCCTGACCGGCCTGCTGAAGGGCCTGTAGGGGTATAATTTCGGTTGTCCGCCGCTGTCCGCTCGGTCCTGACAGGCCGGGGCGGCCGGCGGCGGCCTCCGGAAGGGCGACGGCGGAAGCGGACGGCCGACTGCCGGTCATCCGACAGTTACCCTATTCGCGGAGTACCAAGGTGACCGAACAGTCAGCAATCGCGGCGCGCCTGCCGCTGCCCGACGACCGGACGGCTCCGGAAGCTGGGGCGGAGTCGGTCGTCGCCGGTCTGGTCGCCCGGGCCCGGGCGGCGATGCGCGCCTATGAGAACGGGGACCAGGCGCGGGTCGACGAAGCGGTGACCGCGCTCGCCTGGTCGATCTACAAACCAGAAAATGCCCGGGCGCTTGCCGAACTTGCGGTCGAGGATACCGGCCTCGGCGATGTCGAAAGCAAGGTTATCAAGAACACCCGCAAGACCTTCGGCACCCTGCGCGACCTGATGCGCGTCCGGACGGTCGGCGTTATCGAGGAATTGCCGGAGCGCGGCATGGTGAAATACGGCAAGCCGGTCGGCGTCGTTGGCGCTGTCTGCCCGTCGACCAACCCCGCTGCGACGCCGGTCAACAAGGCCATGATGGCCCTCAAGTGCGGCAACGCGGTCATTATCGCGCCGTCGCCGGCCGGCCAGACGACGACGATGGAGACCGTGCGCCTGATGCGCGCGGAGCTCGCCAAGGCCGGCCATCCCGAAGATCTGGTCCAGATCCTGCCGCCGCCGGTCGACAAGGCGTTGACCCAGGCGCTGATGGACCGGTGCGATCTGGTCGTCGTCACCGGCAGCCAGAACAATGTCCAGCGCGCCATGAAATCCGGCACGGTGACCATCGGCGTCGGCCCCGGCAATGTGCCGGTCATCGTCGATTCGACGGCCGATCTTGCCGATGCGGCGCAAAAAATCTGCGCGTCGAAAATTTTCGACAACGCCACCTCCTGCTCGTCCGAAAACGCTGTCATAATTCTGGACGACGTCTACGAAGCGGCCGTGGCCGCGCTGGTCCAAGCCGGCGGCTACCGCTGCACGCTGCGCGAGAAGGCGGCGATCGAGGATGTGCTGTGGCAGGGCGGCGTGCTGAACCGCCGCGTCATCGCCAAGGACGCCGACGTCGCCGCCGCGGTGTTCGGCCTGCCGGAAGAGGCCGGCGCGGCGAAATTCTTCATGGTCGAGGAAGGCGCCGTCGGCGGCAAACACTCCTTCGCCGACGAGAAGCTCTCGCTGGTCCTGACGATCTACCGGGCGCGGGACTTCGCCGATGCCAAACGCATCGCGGCGGCGATTCTGCAGGTCAAGGGCCTCGGCCACTCCGTCGGCATCCACACGCGGGACATGGACCGTGCGCGCGATCTGGCGGAATCGACCGACGTCGTGCGGGTGCTGGTCAACCAGGCCCACACCTTCGGCAACGGCGGCAGCTTCGACAACGCCATGCCGTTTACCCTGTCGATGGGCGGCGGCACCTGGGCCGGCAACACGATCTCCGACAATCTCAAATGGTCGAATTTCGTCAATATCACCCATCTCGTCACGACAATCCCGGAAGACCGTCCCGGCGAGGAGGAGATGTTCGGCAACCACTGGGCGAAATATGGGCGCTAGGCGCTGGAGTCGCGGCAGGTCGGGGCAGCGGGGCCGGGCATGAACTTCGAGGAACATGCTGCCAAGGCGCTCCTGAGCGCGCGTGGCCTGCCGGTGCCTGACGGTCGTGTCGTCGACACGCCTGACGCGGCGGCCGAAGCGGCGCGGGCGCTCGGCGGCCCGTGCGTCGTCAAGGCCCAGGCGCCGACCGGCAAGCGCGGCAAGGCCGGCGGCATCCGCCTCGCGGCGTCGCCGGACGAAGCGCGCGCTGCGGCAGCGGATATCCTCGGCATGACCATCTCCGGTCACCGGATCGGATGCCTGCTGGTCGAGGAACAGGTTCCGATCGCCGCCGAACTCTATGCCGCGGTCCTGTGCGATCCGGCAAGCCGGGGGCCGGTCGTCTTGTTCTCCGCGATGGGCGGCATGGAGGTCGAGGAAATGGCGTTGGCCGATCCCGACGCCATGCGCCGGATCGAGGTCGACATCGCCGCCGGCCTCGGCGCCGAACCGGCCGCCGCCGCCCTGGACGGACTCGACCTGCTCGGCCGGACAGAAGCTGTCGTGCAATTTCTGGCCGGACTCTACGACAGCTACCGGGCGTTCGATGCCGAGCTGCTGGAAATCAACCCGCTGGCGCTGACCGGAGACGGCCGGCTGCTGTGCCTGGACTGCAAGTACACGCTGGACGATGCGTCGACCGGCCGGCAGGCCGCGGTCGCCGAAACCGGTGCGCCGGAGCGCATGACGGCGCTGGAGGCCGAAGCCCACACCAGCGGCCTGAAATACATCGCGCTCGACGGCAGCGTCGGCGTGCTGGCGAACGGTGCCGGCCTCACCATGACGACCATGGACGCGATTTCCCATTTCGGCGGCCGGCCGGCCAATTTCCTGGAGATCGGCGGCGAGGCCTATACCAAAGCTGAGACGGCGCTCACCATCCTGCTGAAGAACCCGAACATCCGCTCGCTGCTGGTCAATTTCTGCGGCGCCTTTGCCCGCACCGACGTGATGGCCGAGGGCGTAGTCCGGGCCTGGAAGAAGCTCGATCCCGATATCCCGGTGTTCTTCACCATCCACGGCACAGGCGAGGAAGAGGCCGTCGCCCTGGTCGAGCGCGAACTCGGTCACAGGCCCTACGACCTGATGGACGATGCGGTGCGGGCCGCGGTCCGGGCTGCAGCCGCCCGAGATGAATTCGGTCCGGGCCGGGGGGCGGCGGCATGATCCTGCGCCGGGAACACCGGATCCTCGTCCAGGGCGTGACCGGCAAACAGGGCACCTTCTGGACCCGGGCGATGATCGATTACGGCGCGACGGCGGTCGGCGGCGTCAATCCGCGCAAGGCCGGCACGCAACATCTCGGCCTGCCGGTTTTCGCGTCGGCCGGGGAGGCCGCGCGGACGGCGCCGTTCGACATTGCGCTGATGTTCATTCCGCCGGCGATGGCGAAAGACGCCGCGGTCGACGCTTGCGAGGCCGGCGCGAAGCTGCTGGTGTGCCTGACCGAACATATCCCGCTCCACGACGTCATGGAGATGCACGCCGCGGCGCGGGCCAACGGCACGAGGATCGTCGGGCCGAACACCGCCGGCCTGGTCACGCCCGGCGAGACCTTCGCCGGTATCCTGCCCGCCTTCAACCGCGCGGTTTTCCGGCCCGGCCATGTCGGAGTGATTTCCCGCTCCGGCAGCCTGGGAACTTTGCTCAGCCTGGTGCTGACCCAGAACGGCTTCGGCCAGTCGGCGGTCTACGGCGTCGGCGGCGACCCGATCGTCGGCACCACGACCCGCGAGGCGCTCGAAGTGTTCGACGCCGACCCGCGCACCGAGGCGGTTGTCATCTGCGGCGAGATCGGCGGCGACGCCGAGGAGGAAGCCGCGGAATACGGTGCCGGAATGGCAAAGCCCGTGGTCGCTTTCGTGGCCGGCCGCGCTTCCCCGCCCGACCGGAAAATGGGTCATGCCGGGGCCATTGTGTCCGGCGGAAAAGGCGACTACCTCTCGAAGCGAAAGGCGCTGGAGAGGGCGGGCATCGCCGTCGCCGACGTGCCGAGCGACATTCCGAAACTGCTGTCGGCGCGCCTGAAGGCGGCGGCCTGACGAAAGCGCATTCTGCGAGGAACGACCGATGAAGATGACGACTGAGGAAGCCTTTGTGAAAGTACTGCAGATGCACGGCATCGAGCATGCCTTCGGCATTATCGGCTCCGCCATGATGCCGATCTCCGACCTGTTCCCCAGGGCCGGCATCGCCTTCTGGGACTGCGCCCACGAATGCAACGCCGGCATGATGGCCGACGGCTACACACGGGCCACCGGTAAGATGAGCATGGCGGTCGCCCAGAACGGCCCCGGCATCACCAATTTCGTGACCCCGATCAAGACGGCCTACTGGAACCACACGCCGATGCTGCTGGTGACGCCCCAGGCGGCGAACCGGACGATCGGGCAGGGCGGCTTCCAGGAGATCGAGCAGATGGCCGTGTTCAAGGACATGGTCTGCTACCAGGAGGAGGTGCGCGATCCGGTGCGCATCGCCGAAGTGCTGAACCGGGTGATCGAGAAAGCCTGGCGCGGCAGCGCGCCGGCGCAAATCAACGTGCCGCGCGACTACTGGACCCAGGTGATCGATATCGACCTGCCGCAGATCGTGCGCCTGGAGCGCTCGCCCGGCGGCCGGAGCGCCATCGAGGCCGCCGCCGCGCTGCTCTCGGAGGCCCGCTTCCCGGTCATCCTGAACGGCGCCGGCGTGGTGCTGAGCGATGCCATCGACGTTTCGCGCCAGCTCGCCGAGCGGCTCGGCGCGCCGGTATGCTGCAACTACCAGCACAACGACGCCTTTCCCGGCAGCCATCCGCTCTCCGTCGGGCCGCTCGGCTACAACGGTTCGCGCGCCGCCATGGAGCTGATCGCCAAAGCCGATGTCGTGCTCGCGCTCGGCACGCGGCTCAACCCCTTCTCGACCCTGCCGGGCTACGGCGTCGACTACTGGCCGAAGACCGCAAAGCTGATCCAGGTCGATCTCAATCCCGACCGCATCGGGCTGACCAAGCCGGTCGCGGTCGGGATTGCCGGCGACGCCAAGCTGGTCGCCGAACAGATTCTGGAAAATCTGGCGCCGGACACCGGCGACACCGAGCGAGAGACCCGCCTGTCGGCGATCCACCACACGCGCTCGGCCTGGCTCCAGGCGCTGAGCGGCATGGATCACGAGGACGACGATCCGGGCACGACCTGGAACGAGCGGGCGCGCAACCGCGAGCCGGAGAAGATGAGCCCGCGCATGGCCTGGCGCGCCATCCAGTCGGCGCTGCCGGGCGACGCCATCATCTCGTCGGACATCGGCAACAACTGCGCCATCGGCAACGCCTACCCGACCTTCGAGCAGGGCCGGAAATATCTCGCGCCCGGCCTGTTCGGCCCGTGCGGCTACGGTTTCCCGGCCATCGTCGGCGCCAAGATCGGCTGTCCGGACACGCCGGTTATCGGCTTCGCCGGCGACGGCGCCTTCGGCATCTCGATGAACGAAATGACCGCCTGCGGGCGTGAGGAATGGCCTGCCATCACCATGGTCATCTTCCGCAACTACCAGTGGGGCGCCGAGAAGCGGAATACGACCCTGTGGTTCGAGGACAATTTCGTCGGCACCGAGCTCGACCTCGACGTCCATTATGCCCGGATCGCCGAGGCCTGCGGCCTGAGAGGCGTTCAGGTCATGTCGATGGACGAGCTGACGGTCGAATTGAAGAAAGCCGTCGATGCCCAAATGAAGGACGGCGTGACGACCTTCATCGAGGTGCTGCTCAACCAGGAACTCGGCGAGCCCTTCCGCCGCGACGCCATGAAGAAACCGGTCGAGGTCGCCGGCATCGACCCCGCCGACATGCGCCCGCAACAGGCGGCGTAGTCATTCGCGACGGGGCGACACCGGGGCTATTGTCAAAGGCGATTATGGACCCAAGGGTGTAGGGGAAGGTTTCGAACCCCTCTACGAATCCGGCCACGCACCCCGGAGCGAACGGCCATGCACGCGCTTGTCCGCCAGGCTCTTCGCCACGCTGAAATCCTGACTGCAATGGGGCTTGTCTTCGTGGCGAGCTGGGCATTCGTCGCCTGGATGACGCTCAGCATGTCCCATCCGGTCGTCCGGCTGGCGATGCCGCTCGACACGGCCTGGTCCGGGGCGACGGCGGTTGCCGTCGTCGTCATGTGGGGCGGCATGATGATTGCCATGATGCTGCCCTCGGCCGCCCCGATGATCCTGGCCTTCGATACCCTGGAACGCCGCGACGCGCCGGCCGGGCGGGCGACGCCGCGCTCCCTGGCCTTCGGCGGCGCCTATCTGCTCGTGTGGATTGGGTTTTCCGCGCTCGCCGCCGGCGCGCAATGGGGATTGCAGGCGAACGGCCTGCTGACGCCGATGATCGTCAGCAGCTCGGAACGGCTGACCGCGGGCTTGCTCATCCTTGCGGGCCTCTACCAGCTGACGCCGTTGAAGCAGGCCTGCCTGAAGCGCTGCCGGTCGCCGCTCGGTTTCCTGATGGAGGAATGGCGCGACGGCACAGGCGGCGCCCTCGCGATGGGCCTCAAGCACGGCCTCTATTGCGCCGGATGCTGCTGGGCGCTGATGCTGCTGCTGTTCGCCGCCGGCGCGATGAACCCGGTTTGGATCGCGTTCCTGACCCTCGCGGTGGCGCTCGAAAAGTGGCCGCAAATGCCGGGATGGCTGACCTGGATTTACAGCGCGGCCCTGATAGCCGCCGGCGCTGCAATATTACTTTGACCTCTCTTGCTGAGGACTTACGGCCCCGTCCAGTCGAACGGGATGTGCTTGGCGGAGTTGACGTCCCAGGAGAAGTCGAAGCCGAATGCGTCGACGCTGCACACGGTCGATTTCCCCCAGGTCACGAGCTGCGGTCCGGGCCCGGTTTCCGATCCCGGCGCGTTGGCGAGCCGCGGGTATTCGCCCGGATTGCTGGTCGGCCCGGTTAATGCCTCCGCCCAGGCCTTGACCTTGCCCGCGATGTCGACGCCCCAGCGCGACTGGTCGGGCGCGATCTCGAAGGATATTTTGGCGCGCTCCATGCCGAGGACCGTCCGGCCCTCGGCGAACAGGGCGTTGACCTTGCCCATGAAGCCGCCCGCACGGCCGCCGATGATGGCCGCCAGCGCCTTGGCTTGGGCGTCGTCGGCCCGATCGTCGACGAACACGCCGGCCCGGCCCTTGACCTTGCCGGCCCACAGATCGCCCTCCCAGCGGCCGACCCGCACGAAGGCGAGGTCGTCGAGGACGGTGTCGCCGTAGTGCCCGCGCGTGACGTGCCAGAACAGCACCCCGTCGCAATAGCCGTTGTCCGGCGGCTGGGCGAAGGTGCAGGGGCAGGCGACGGCGCAACTGCAATTGTCGAACCAGTCCCCGACGATGTGCCAGTTCGGCGTATCCGCCATAAGAGCCTCCTAATCCGCCGCGATCTCCGTGCGAATTGTATGGGGTTGCCGCCGGAATGCACAACAGGCTTTGCGACGATCCGAACCTTCTCTGCCTTCAGGCGCCGATGCACAACAGGGGCTGGCAACAGCGAGCATAGCCGTGTCCGTTCTCGAAACCCTTGCCGACCGCGCCCGGGCGCTCAGGCCGCATATCGTGCTGCCCGAGGGCGACGATCCGCGGATCGCGGCTGCGGCGCAGCGGGCGGCGGCCGACGGGCTGGCGAAGATTACGCTGTTACGCGACGAAGGCAGCGCGGTCGGGGAGGGCGTCGATGTCATTTCCCCGGTGGACTCGCCGGACGCGGACCGGCTGGCGGAGACCTACTGGACCCTGCGCAAGCATCGCGGCGTCGACCGGAATGCGGCGCGCGAAGCGGTGCGCAATCCGCTGACCTTCGCCGCGCTGATGGTGCGCGAGGGTCTGGCCGACGGCACGCTGGGCGGCGCGGTCCATACCTCGTCCGACACCGTCCGCACGGCGCTCCAGGTCATCGGCCGGCATCCCGACCACGCCCTCGTCTCCAGCTTCTTCTTGATGGTCTGGCCCGAACGGGCGCTGATATTCGCCGATTGCGGCCTCGTCGTTGCGCCAAATGAAGAAGAGCTTGCCGCGATTGCTCGGGCTTCGGCGCAGAGCTACCGCCAGCTGGCCGGCGGCACGCCGCGGGTCGCCATGCTGTCCTTCTCCACGAAGGGTAGCGCTGCACACGGCAAGGTCGCTGCCGTCCAGCGGGCGACCGCGCTGGTCCGGGAGCAGGAGCCGGGGCTCGCCGTCGACGGCGAATTGCAGGTCGATACCGCTCTGGCGCCTGCGGTCGCGGCGTCGAAGGCGCCGGGCTCCCCGGTTGCCGGACAAGCCAACGTGCTGATCTTCCCAGACCTCAATGCCGGCAATATCGGCTACAAGATCGCCCAGCGGCTGGGCGGCGCCATCGCCCTCGGCCCGACCCTGCAGGGCCTCGCCTGGCCGGCTAACGACCTGTCGCGGGGCTGTACAGCCGACGATGTCTATCACATGATTGCCGTCACGGCGGCGCAAGCGGCGGACGTTACAAAATGATGACTCTCGAAATTCTCGCGCGGCGGTTGCGCGACGCGATGAAGGCTTCACCGGTCCCGGAGGGGGCGGAAGCCCTTTGCAACATTCTCGGCGATGCCCTGAAAGACCGGGCGTTCACGGCCGCAATGCTGCCCGACCGCAAGGACGGCGACGGCGTACGGGAAATCCTCTACGAAGACCCGGACCTCGGCTTCTGCATCTGCGGCCATGTCAATGCCGGCTCGTCGGTCGGCAAGCCGCACGACCACGGTACGACCTGGGCAATCTACGGCCAGGCCGAGGGCACGACGGAAATGACCGACTGGCGCATTGTCGACGAGGGCGGCGATGGCAATCCGGCCCGCGTCGTTCCGGACCGGACCTACACGCTCCAGGTCGGCGACGCCCATTTCTACGGCGTCGGCGCGGTCCATTCGCCGAAGCGGACCCGGCCGACCCGGCTGATCCGGATCGAGGGCGCCAACCAGGATTGCATCCCACGGTCCAATATCGTTGAAGCGGAAGCGGCGCTTCAGCCGTCCGGATAGTAGCGCGCGACGTTGTCGGGATAGCTGCGCGAAAAATAGTTCCACAGCTGCTCGCCGTAGGTGCCGGGATGGTGCTTGCTCTGCATCGGGGCGACGCCGGCTTCGGTTTCGTTGCGCTGGGCCATGAACCCGGCGCCGGCGTGACGCGGGCTGCGCGCCACGGCTTCGGAGAAATGCGGGTCGAGCGGCAGCGGGTCGAGGGCCGTGTCGAGCGAAGGCCCGTGAAAATAGCCGGCCGAGAGGCGCGGCTCCCGCGTCACCACCCGGTGCGGCGTGGCGACGAAATAGTTGCCGGTCATCTTCTGCAGCACCTCGCCCAGGTTGAGGACCAGGGAGTCCGGCACGACCGGCACCGGAATCCAGTCGCCGTTGGCGTTCTCGATCTCCAGGCCCGGCGTCTCGCCCGGCGCGAGAAGGGTCAGGAAGCCGGCATCGTGATGGGGGTTGACGCCGAACTGGCCGGGCGGGGTCTCGGGATAGCCGATCAGCTTGGTGAGCGACATGCGCTCCGCCCCGAACAGCCGGTCGAAATGGTTCTCCTCCAGACCCAGGCTGAGCGCAAGCAGGCGCAACAGGTCGTCGGCCAGTAACGGCATTTCGGCCAACCAGCGGTCGAGCGCCGGTTTGAAGCCGGGCGCCACGTCTTCCGGCGGCCACTGGTTCGGCCCGAGCAGCCGCAGATAGCGGGGCATCGCGTCGGGCGCGCGGGCCGGGTGGCCGGTCCACAGGTCGATCTGCTCGCGCATGTCGGGCCGGTTGTTGGTGTATTCGCTGCCGACCGGTTCCCAGCCGCGGAAATGGCGCGAATTGCGCTTGTCGATGCTGCGCTTTTCGGCCTCGGGCAGGGCGAAGAAGCGGCCGATCTCCTCGAACACGTCGCCGACGACACGGGGTTCCATTCCGTGGTTAGTGACGATGACGAAGCCGACATGGTGGCAGATATCGCCGAGCCGCTCAGCGAGGGCGCGGCGCGCGACGTCGCCGGCGGTCCGGCTGCCGATATCGACGACCGGCACGGCGGTAAAGGCGCCTGTTTCGCGGGAAGCGGGTGCGGGCGTAGCGATGTTCATGGCGCTGACCTCCGGTGCCGCTACGGGGGCGGCGGGGCAAAGGGCTGGCTGCCCCCACTATACGGGCTGGAACGCAGACGCCAAGCCGTTGTCGCGGCCGACGACACGATGATACAGCCGGGCGGGGCCGCCGGGTACGCATTTTTCGATCCGGAAACCCCGACGCCAAGCCCGCAAGACCACTATTTCTTGACCTTGTAGCCGGGTCAGCTACTATATCTGCCCTCTCGGGAGCATTCCATGGCCGATACCCCCATCGCAGCGGAAGTCCGCGACACGCCGCTGGCGGAGGCTTTGGGGGAGCGCTATCTGTCCTATGCGCTCTCCACCATCGTGTCGCGTTCGCTGCCGGATGTCCGCGACGGGCTGAAGCCGGTACACCGGCGCCTGCTATACGCCATGCGGGAATTGCGCCTCGATCCGGCGTCAGGCTTCAAGAAGTGCGCCCGCATCGTCGGCGACGTGATGGGCAAATACCATCCGCACGGCGACCAGGCGATCTACGACGCGATGGTGCGCCTGGCGCAGGAGTTCGCCGTGCGCTATCCGTTGGTCGACGGCCAGGGCAATTTCGGCAATATCGACGGCGATAATCCAGCGGCGATGCGCTACACCGAGGCGCGGCTCACGCAGGTTGCCGAGCTGCTTCTCGAAGGCATCGACGAAGATGCGGCCGATTTCCGCGAGACCTACGATGGCGAGGGCAGCGAGCCGGCCGTGCTGCCGGCCAACTTCCCGAACCTGCTGGCCAACGGCGCCAGCGGCATCGCAGTCGGCATGGCGACCAACATCCCGCCGCACAATGTCGCCGAAATCTGCGACGCCCTGAAATTGCTGCTGCGGCGCAACCCGGAGAACCGGCACAAGGTGACGGTCGCCGACCTGATCGAGGCGATGCCCGGCCCGGATTTCCCGACCGGCGGCGTGCTGGTCGAGACCCATGAGGCCGTCACCGCCGCCTACGAGACCGGCCGCGGCAGCCTGCGCATCCGGGCGCGCTGGCTTGCCGAGCCGCGCAAGGGCGGCGGCAGCACGGTCATCGTCACCGAGATTCCCTACGGCGTCCAGAAAGGCCGCCTTATGGAGAAACTCGACGAATTGCTTGCGGCCAAGAAGCTGCCGCTGGTGGCCGACATCGTCGACGAATCGGCCGAGGACGTCCGCATCGTCGTCCAGCCGCGCAGCCGCAATGTCGAGCCGGCGGTATTGATGGAATCGCTGTTCCGCGCCACCGAACTGGAAAGCCGGTTCGGGCTGAACTTCAACGTGCTGGACGCGGATCGGACGCCGCGGGTGATGAACCTGCGCGAGGCCCTGTGCGCCTTCCTGGACCATCGACGCGACGTCCTCGTGCGGCGCACCGGGCACCGGCTCGGCATCGTCGCCCACCGGATCGAGGTCCTGCAGGGGTTCATCGTCGCGTATCTCAATCTCGACGAGGTCATTCGCATTATCCGCTTCGAGGACCGTCCGAAGCAGGAACTGATGGGCCGCTACGATCTGAACGACGTCCAGGTCGAGGCGATCCTCAACATGCGCCTGCGCGCCCTGCACAAGCTCGAAGAGATAAGCATCCGCGAGGAACTCGCCGGGCTGGAGGACGAGCAAGCGGACCTGACCGGGCTGCTCGAAGACGAAGACCGCCAGTGGAAATGCGTCGCCTTCGAGGTCGGCCGGCTGCGCGAGACGTTCGGGCCGGATACGGAACTGGGCCGGCGCCGCACCGATCTGGGCGATGCGCCGGGTGCGGAAATCGTCGATTTCGAGGCGCTGGTCGCGAAGGAGCCGGTGACAGTCCTGTGTTCCGAGAAGGGCTGGATCCGGACGGTCGGCGGCCATGTCACCGACACCGGCGGCCACCGCTACAAGGAAGGCGACCGGGAACGCTTCGTCCTGCACGCGATGACGACCGACCGGCTGGTGCTGTTCGGCACCGACGGGTGCTTCTACACCGTCCCGGCCGACAAGCTGCCGCGAGGCCGGGGCTTCGGCGAGCCGATCCGCCTGTCGATCGACCTCGGCAACGACAGCGAAATCGTCTCGGTCAGGGTGCACGACCCAGCGCGCAAGCTGCTGGTTGCCAGCAGCGACGGCCGCGGTTTCCTGGTGCCGGAGCGGGAAGTCGTGGCGCAGACGAAGGCCGGCAAGCAGGTGCTCAACGTGATCGGCGACATCGAGGCAGCGGTCTGCACGGACGGCGCCGGCGACCATGTCGCCGTGCTGGGCGACAACAGGAAACTGTTGGTCTTCCCGGCGGTCGAACTGCCGGAGATGACCCGCGGCAAGGGCGTGATCCTGCAGAAGTTTCGCGATGGTGGGCTGGCCGACGCCAGAACCTTCATGCTCGCCGACGGCCTCGAATGCCGGACAGGCGCGCGGACGCGGACCTTTTCTGCGGACGAACTGGCCGAGTGGGTCGGCAAACGCGCCCAGGCCGGCCGCCTGCCTCCCAGGGGCTTCCCGCGCGGCAACCGTTTCTGATCGGGGCCCGGCCGGGGCGGGCAGGACAGCCGGTCCTAGAAGTTCAGCGAAATATCCCGGTGATGGGCCAAGCAGGTCGCGACGTCGCCGGCCTGGTCGCTGTTCAGGCGCGTCTGCAGGCGCAGGCCGATGGTCTGGGCGATCGCCGCATCATATTCGGCCAGCGGGCCGGTGAGCTTCGCCTGCGCTGCGGTCCGCCAGGCGATCTCGCCGTCGAACCGTTTCAGCGCATCGCCGTAGGATTTGAGCGCCTTGTCGCGCCGCAGCCGGGTCGTACGCAGGTTGCGCCGGGCGTCGCGCAGCCGCGAGCGGATCGTGCTGGTGCCGCCGACCGAGCGGATTTCGCGCTCCAGCGCCCGCAGCGCAGTCTGTGTCGCTTTCGGGTCGCCGGTTTCGATCATCGGCTTGAGGGCCGTCAATTTCGATTTGAGCGCGCCCAGCGTCCCGGCGCTGGCGGTCAGCGTACGGATTTCCTTGATCGGCGCGTAGGCGCCGTCGACAGTGCGGCGGTAGCGCAGGCGGGCCAGCCGCTCCTTCTTGGCAAGGTCGAGATACCGCTTGCGCTGGGCCTGCCAGTCCTCGGGCACCGTCGCCAGAAGCGCCTTCTTCTCGGCCTGCAATTCCGCCATGTCCTTCTCAAGATCGGCAATGGCCGCGCGGTCCGGACGGTCGGCTTCCTGTAGCCGGCGCAGGTCTTCGGCTTCCTGGGCCAGCTTGCTGTCGATGATCAGAATCCGGCGGTTGATCGAGCGTACCTTTCGGTGCAGCGGCCGGTAGGCCGGTACATAGCCGGCCACGACCTTCTCCGCCGCGCGGACATCGTCGATCCGCGCGAAAGTATCCCGGGCGTTCTTGTAGGCCCGCTTCAGCGCTCCCTGTCGCGCGGCCGGCAGATAGGAGATATCGACCTTCGACATCTTGTCGATCGCCGCCAGCAGAACGGCCCGGTTCTCGGTAATCAGCACGAAGTTGCGCTCTTCGATGCAGGCCTGGAGCCGCGGGTTGCGCGGCGGCGGCGCGTTCTCGCCGCTGAGGGATATCCGGTTCGGCAGATAGTTTACCAACGAGGGATAGAGCCCGACGATCCCCAGCGCGACCAGTTGCAGGACAATGAAGGGCACCACGCCCTTGTACATCGAAATGGTCTTCACCGACGCCGGCGCCACGCCGCGCAGATAGAACAGGGCGAAGCCGAACGGCGGCGTCAGGAAGGAGGTCTGGATATTGACGCCGATCATCACGCCCAGCCACACGGCGGTGACGTTGGCCGAAGGATCGGCCAGCAGGATCGGCGCGATGATCGGCACCACGACCACGGCGATCTCGATGAAATCGAGGAAGAAGCCGAGAATGAAGATCACCGCCATGACCAGGGCGAACTTGGCGAGGAAACCGCCGGGCAGGCCGAACAGGAATTCGCGCACCAAGTCCTCGCCGCCGAAGGCGCGGAAGGCGGCGGTCAGCATCGCGGCGCCGATCAGGATGATGAAGACCAGCGAGGTGGTCTTCGCCGTCTCGACCATAACGTAGCGCAGCGTGTCGTCGGTCTTGTAGACCCGCCAGCCGCTCCAGACGAGCGAAACCAGAAGAGCGAGGACGGCGATCGACGCAAGGGTCAGCGCCGTCACGTCGTCGGCGGTGGCAACATTCTTGACGTTGATCGTGTAAAACGAGAGCAGGATCAGGACCGCAGCGATCGACAGGACGGCGAGCACCGCCGGGTAAAAGGCGCCCCTGCGGCCCTGGTAGAGCCGGTAGCCGGCCATGATCATGGCGCCGGTCGCGCCGATCGCGCCGGCCTGGTTCACGGTTGCGATACCGGACAGGATCGAGCCGAGCACGGCGAAGATCAGGGTCAGCGGCGGCACCAGAACGATCAGCACCCGCCTGGCGAAAGCTGCATCGAACTTTCCTTCCCGGGGCACCGGCGGCGCCAGCTTGGGCCGCATCAGCGCCGTCACCAGGATAAACAGGATATACAGGCCGACCAGAACCATGCCCGGCAGGAAGGCGCCGAGGAACATGTCGCCGGCGCTGGCCGAGTTCAGGCCGTAGTCGCTGGGCATGGCGCTCGAACCGGTGCCTGCCTTGTATTCCGCCTTGCGCAGGGTCAGCGCCTGGTCGGTTGCGTTCGACAGCTGGTCCGCCAGGATGATCAGCACGATCGACGGCGGAATGATCTGGCCCAGGGTTCCCGACGCGCTGATCGTACCGGTGGCGAGCGCCGGGCTGTATTTGGCGCGCAGCATGACCGGCAGGGAAATCAGCCCCATGGCGACGACCGTCGCGCCGACGATGCCGGTGGTCGCCGCCAGCAACGCGCCGACGAAAACGACCGAGATGCCGAGGCCGCCCGGGATCCTCCCGAACAGCTGGGCCATGGTGACCAGCAGGTCTTCGGCGATCTTCGACCGCTCGAGCATGATGCCCATGAACACGAACAGCGGAATCGCGATCAGTGTGTCGCGGTCGGGATCCCAGTAGACGCCCCGGAAATTCGAGACACCGGAATTGAGCCATTCGATGGGCCCGCCGGTGTGGAAGAAGCTGCCTTCGTCGCCGGTGAAGATCAGTCCGGCAATCGTCGCGAGCAGAATGGTGAGGATGGCCGAGCCCGGCAGCGCAAAGGCGACGGGGTAGCCGGACGCCAGCGCGCCGGCCATCAACAGAACCAGAAGCAGCAGGAAGAAGAATTCCATCAGGCTTCGCCCTGCCGGACTGCCCGGCTGCCGCCGCTAATGGTGCACATCGCTCTCGCCCGCGCTTTTCGGCGCGTCCCTTTCCTCCAGCAGGACGCCGGCGTTGGACAGGAACGCCGCCATGAATTCCAGCAGCATGGTTATGGCGAACACCAGGAGATAGCCGGCCAGCATATATTTGACGTAGAGGCCGAAGCCGGCCTGTGTGACTTCGAAAGAGAGCAGCGGACCGCTGACGATGCTGAACTTGTTGGCCAGGCCCATCGTCATCACGATCCAGCACATCGGGGCGCCCATGATGGCCGCGCCGATCGCGTTGACCCAGGCGCGCCGGCGCGGGCCGAATCCGGAATACAGCACATCGACACGGACATGGCCTTCGTGGAGCAGCGTGTAGGCGCTCGCGAACAGGAACAGGGCGGCGTACCAGAAACGCACCAGATCGGCCATGAAGGCCTGTTCGTAAGAAAAGAGGAAGCGAAGGATGACGATCTGGAGTTCGGCGACCACGACCAGCAGCGCCAGCCAGGTGAAGCCGACCGACCGGGTGAACAGCGAGATCGCGATGGCGACCGCCATCAGCGGCAGGTGCAGGACCTGGGCGCGGAACGAAGACTTGCCCAGATCCTGGGCCAGGCTCTTGCCGACGACGTCTGCGAGAAGCCCCTCGACCCGGAGGAAGGAAACGACGGCATCGGCGAGACCGACCAACAGGACGGTCCAGAATGCGGCACGGGCGATAAACGCCCCGATCGCGCTCAGTTTCTGCGCGTCGGCATGGAGCGTGCGCTGCCGGGTCCGCAAGACATAAAGGACGATGGCGATAACGATCGCGACGTATAGCGCAATCTGGAGAAACGCGAGGGCGGCATCGCCGCCGAGCGGTTCTTTGGGAGGCGCAAAGCCGAGCAAGCCGGCGTTTCCGAGCAGGGCGACGACGCCGGGCCAATCGAGCCAGAACACCATATAGGCGTTCGCCAGATAGACGAAGCCGAGATAGGACACGGATAGCGCAAAAATGCGCAACGCCGGCTGCATCCGGCCGGACGCCGCCGCTGTTGCCGTCAGATCGGACAGGGAGCCGGAACCGGCCGCCGTCGCAGTACTCATGCTGGTTCGCTCGACAGGCTGGGTCGTTTGCCCGGCGCCCGCTTAACGCGTCAGGAAACGGGACCGAAAGAACCGGGAGCAGCCGATGTCGCCATCGACTGCTCCCGATCTTGTCCGGACGACAATCCGGCTAGAGGCCGAGCACGCGGTTCCGCTGGGCCAGATAGGCCTGGTCGGAAATCTGCGTCCAGGCGCCGAGTTCGGCGCGCGACTTGCGGAAGCTGTCGTCGACTTCTCTCGCGAGCTTGCTGTGCGAGCGGGTCGCCTCGAAGACTTCCTGAGCGGCCTTGTAGAACGCGTCGTAGACATCGTCGTTGAACTGGCGCAGCTTGACGCCGTGGTCCGTGACGAGCTCCTTCAACGCCTGACCGGACTTGGCGTTGAATTCGGCCATCATGATGTCGTTCTCGGCGGCGGCGAGCCCTTCGATGATCACCTGATCGTTCTTGCTCAGCTTGCCCCACCACGAGGCGTTCATACCCAGCGCCAGCATCGAGCCCGGCTCGTGCATGCCCGGATAGTAGTAGTAGCTGGCCGCTTCGTAGAACTTCATGAACTTGTCGTTCCACGGGCCGACCCACTCGGTGGCGTCGATCGCGCCGGAGACCAGATTCTCGTATATCTGGCCGCCCGGAAGCGAAACCGGCGATGCGCCCAGCTTGGCCATGACGTCGCCGCCCAGGCCCGGAATACGCATCTTCAGGCCCTTGAGATCGTCCGGCGATTCGATTTCCTTGCGGAACCAGCCGCCCATCTGGACGCCGGTGTTGCCGCCGCGCACGCATTTGAGGCCGAATTCACCGGCGACCTTGTCCCAGAGCTGCTGTCCGCCGCCCCACTGGATCCAAGCGTTCATTTCCGCATAGGTCAGGCCGAACGGCACCGACGTGTAGTAGGCCCAGGCCGGGTGCTTGCCTTTCCAGTAGTAGTCGGCGGCATGGTAGATCTGGGCCTTGCCCGACGCGACCTCGTCGAACGAGGCGAAGGCGCCGACCTTCTCGCCGGCGGCGTAGTAGGTGATCTTGATCTTGCCGTCGGTGGCATCGTTGACGCGCTTGGCCAGACGTTGCGCGCCCGTGCCGAGGCCCGGGAAATCGCGTGGCCAGGTCGTCACCATGACGGCTTCGACTTTCTTCTGTGCCAGAGCCGGCTTCGGCAGTGCGCTGGCGGCGACGGTAGCGCCGGCCGCAGCCGCGCCCGACAGGAAAATACGACGTTTCATGGACCGTCCTCTTTAGACTGTTGTGGCTCCCTCGCGCCTCCTGACTATCCTGACTGGGCAGGTTCAGGCGGGCAAATTCCGAATAGCCGGAGCGGCGGATTCAGCGCAAAGACACGCCTCCGCACGGCGGCATGGCGGCATTATATGCGTTTAACGCACACTGGCAACATGTGCGCTATTGGCCGGTACGAGCGCTGCTTTCGGGCAGGCGACGGGAGCGTTCCCGCGCCAGGAACCCGAACCGGCGGCCATTCGGATCAGGCTGCGAACAAGTCGGGCTCTTCGGGCGGCCGCAGATCGAGCATGCGCCATCCGTCCGCCGTCAACCCTTCCAGCGGCCGGAAGCGCCATTTGTAGGACATTTTCCGGCTGCCCTCGATCCAGTAGCCGAGATAGAGGTAGGGCATGCCGAGCTGCCGCGACTTGGCGATCAGGCGAACGATCATGAAGGTGCCGAGGCTGCGCTGGTCCAGAGCCGGATCGAAAAAGCTGTAGACCGCGGAGAGGCCGTCTTCCAACCGGTCGACCAGCGCGCACGCACGCAGGCGCCCTTTGCCGTCGCGGAACTCGGTCACGAAGGTGCGCAAGGGGCTGTCCTGCACCATGGCGGCATAATCCTGGAAGGTCATGCCGGCCATTTCGCCGTCGCCATGGCGCGAAGTCACATAGCGCAGGAACAGTTCGTATTGCTCGGCCGTCGCGCGGGCCGGCAGATCCCGTTCGGCGAGATCGCGATTGCGCCGGACGATCCGGCGCAGGCTGGCGCCCGGCGAGAAAGACAACGCGAGGACGCGGACCGGCACGCAGGCCCGGCAGCCGGGGCAGGCCGGCCGGTAGGCGACGTTGTGCGAGCGCCGGAAGCCCGATTGGGTCAGCGCATCGTACAGGCCGGCCGTGTTGGCGCCGGTGAGTTCGGTGAAAATATTCTGTTCGGTCCGCCCCTTCAGATAGGGGCACGGCCGGGGCGGCATCCGGTAGAAGAAGCGGGGCAGCTTGGCGGTGTGCGCAGTCATCGATGCTTGTCCGGCCGGTCCCTGCCCAATCCGTCAGGCTGTTATCGCGCCGGTATGATGGCCAAGATGCCGGGCCATTGCAAGAAGCCGGCGTCCGGCTTCGGGACAAATAACCGGGAGCAGCCGAGGCGCGGCTCAGGCCGCCGCCAGCGCCCGGTCCAGATCGGCCAGGATATCCTCGCAATCCTCGATCCCGACCGAAAGGCGGACAAGGCCGTCGGTCAATCCGCGGGCATGCCGTTCCTCGGCCGGCACCTCGGCGTGGGTCATGGTCGCCGGATGGGTAATCATGGTTTCCACGGCGCCCAGGCTTTCGGCCAGTGCGCACAGCTCGACCGAATTCATCAACGCCTTGCCTGCCGTGATGCCGCCCTTCAGCTCGAAGGACAGCATGCCGGAGAAGCCGTCCATCTGGGCGCCCGCGATATTGTGCTGCGGATGTGAGGGCAGGCCGGGATAGCGCACCCGCGCGACCTTGTCGTGATCTTCCAGGAACCGTGCGATCCTGTTGCCGCTCTCGTTATGGCGCGCCATGCGCAGATGCAGCGTCTTCAGGCCGAGAAGCACGAGCCAGCAATCCATCGGGCTCGGCACGGCGCCGATGGTTTTCTGGATGAACTTCATTTCGTTATAGATGTCTTCCCGGTCGGTCAGGACAGCGCCGCCGATAATCTGGTTATGGCCCGATAGATATTTGGTCGTGCTGTGGACCACGATATCCGCACCGAATTCCAGCGGCCGCAGGAAGACCGGGGTGGCAAAGGTGGAATCGACGCCGAACAGGAGATCGTGCTCCTTCGCGATCTCCGCCATCGCCGCAAGATCGGTAACCTGCAGCAGCGGATTGGTCGGCGTTTCGATCCACAGCATCTTCGTTTCCGGGCGGATGGCGGCGCGCACCGCATCCGGATCGGCGGTATCGACATAGGTGAAATCGAGGCCGTAGCGCGTCAGGACCCGGTTGAAATGCCGGGAGACGCCGCCGTAGACATCGTTCGAAGAGACGGTGTGATCGCCGGCGGACAGCAGCTTCATAACGCTGTCGACGCTCGCCATGCCGCTGGAGAAGCAAATGCCGTAGTCGGCGCCTTCGATCGCGGCGAGATTTTCCTCAAGAACCTGGCGGGTCGGATTGGAGGAGCGGGTGTAGTCGAAACCCTTGTCCCTGCCGACCTCCTCCAGGACGAAGGTCGCCGTCTCGTAGATCGGCGGGAGGATGGCGCCGGTGGTCGGATCGGGCGAAATGCCGGCGCGGACAATGCGGGTATCGAGCTTCACAGGCGGGGTCTCCGGGGAGGCGTTTACAGGATCGGACGGCGTCTAACTGACACAGCGGAGCCGCCATTACCAGACCGCAACCGTACCGTTTTGACGCCGCCCGGAGGGCCGGCTAGGCTGGCGTTCACGCGAAAATGACAGGAGCGATTGCGTGGCCGCCGCCGGTAAAGTGTTCGACTATCGTAGCGCGCTGGGGACTTTCGCGACCGGCGTTACCGTCATTACGACCATTTCCGGCAGCGGCGCGCCGGTCGGGTTCACCGCCAATTCCTTCTGTTCCGTTTCGCTCGATCCGCCGCTGCTCCTGTTTTGCCTGGACCGGGGGAGCTATTCCTTCAACCATTTCGAAAAGACCGATCATTTCGCCGTGAACGTGCTGACCGAGCTGCAGGAAGACGTATCCGCCCATTTCGCACGGCCGTCGGAGGACAAGTGGCGGCACGTCGGCCATGAAATTTGCAGTGTCGGCTGTCCGGTATTTGCCGATGCACTGGCGGTCTTCGAATGCAAGACCCACGCCGTCCACGACGGCGGCGACCATATCATCGTCGTTGGCGAGGTCGTGCAATTCAGCCACGAAGCCGCCGGCGATCCGCTGCTGTACTATCGCGGCAGATATGCCCGGATCGCGGCCGAGGTCGAAGCCTGCTGACGGAACTGTCGGCCCGAGGGAGAAAGACGCGACGCCGGGCAGCCGGGCCGGCTGCCGCGGGGCCGGGGATCAGGCAGCGCGCTGGCGCAGGTAGTTCAGCATGTCGATCCGCGTAATCAGGCCGAGGAAGCGCTCGCCCTCCATCACGATGGCGACCTTGTCCCCGTCGAACAGGTGCGGAAGCGTGTCGATCGGCCGGCCGGGGTCGATGGTTTCCAGATTGGCCGTCATCGAGTCGTGCACCGGCGTTTCGAAGCGGCCCGGATCGTCCAGCACCGACAGCAGGATATCGCTCTCGTCGATGAGGCCGACGATCCGGCCGTCGTCCAGCACCGGCAGTTGCGAAACGTCATGCAGCTTCATCCGGCCGAACGCCGCCATCAGGGACTCGCCGGGCTCGACGGTGACCACGGCCCGTTCGGAATGCTTGCGGCCGATCAGGTCGCGCAGGTCGCCCGCCGGTTCGGCGCTGAGGAAGCCGTGATCGGCCATCCAGTAGTCGTTGTAGGCTTTCGAGAGATATTTGGCGCCGCTGTCGCAGACCAGCGTGACGACCCGTTTCGGTTCCGTCTGTTCCCGGCAATAGCGCAGCGCCGCCGCGATCAGCGTCCCCGACGACGTGCCGGCGAAAATGCCGTCCTTCAGCAGCAGGGTCCGAATGGTTGCGAAGGCTTCGGCATCCGGGATCGTGTAGGCCATACGGGCCAGGCCGAGATCGGAAACCGGCGGGATGAAGTCTTCGCCGATCCCTTCGACCAGCCACGACCCGACCTCGTTGGCGACCGTCCCGTCATTCACATAGCCTGCGAGGATCGAACCTTCGGGATCGGCCAGCACCATCTCCGTCTTCGGTGAGTTCTCGGCCATGAAACGGCCGATGCCGGTGATCGTACCGCCGGAGCCGACGCCGCACACGACGGCGTCCACGTCGCCGCCCATCTGCTCGAGAATTTCGGGCCCGGTGCCGGTTTCGTGCGCCATCGGGTTGGCCGGATTGCCGAACTGGTTGGCCCACCAGGCGCCGGGAATTTCGCGGACCAGGCGCGCTGCGACCTCCTGGTAGTAGTCGGGGTGGCCCTTGTTGACGTCGGACCGGGTCAGGCGGACGTCGGCGCCCAGGGCTTTCAGGTGGAAAATCTTCTCCTGGCTCATCTTGTCCGGCACAACCAGGATGCAGCGGTAGCCGCCGAGGACGCCGATCAGGGCGAGGCCGAGCCCGGTGTTGCCCGCCGTCGCCTCGACGATCGTACCGCCGGGCCGGAGATCGCCGGATTCTTCTGCGGCCCGGATCATCGAGCGCGCGACGCGGTCCTTGATCGAACCGCCGGGATTCTGGCTTTCCAGTTTGAGGAACAGGCGGCAGGGCCCCGTATCGAAGCAGGCGGCTTCGACCAGCGGCGTATTGCCGATCAGGTCGAGGATGGACGAAACGGGCGCGGAGGCTTCGGGCATGGCACCGGTCGCGGCGAGGGTTCCTGGCCCGCTACTTAGCAAGGCTGCCGCGATGGGGGAAGCCGGCCCGCCGGGCAGGCCCTGTGAGGCCGTGTCGCAGCATTGCAGCCGTGCGCCGGTGGTAACTGTCCGCTTTGACGGAATCGGTTCGGAGAAGCCGCGTGAGCGCCGACGACAAGCGCATCTATCTGTTCGACACCACGCTGCGGGACGGCGCGCAAACCCGGGGCGTCGACTTCTCCGTACGCGACAAGACCGCCATCGCCGAGGCGCTCGATGCGCTGGGCGTCGATTATATCGAGGGCGGCTGGCCCGGAGCGAACCCGACCGACGATGCGTTCTTCGAGGCGCCGCCGGCGCTGAAGACGGCGAAATTCACCGCCTTCGGCATGACCCGCCGGCCCGGCCGCAGCGCCGAGAACGATCCGGGCCTGACCGCCATCCTGACGACGAAGGCGCGGACGGTGTGCATGGTCGGCAAGACCTGGGACTTTCATGTCGATATCGCCCTCGAGACGACGCTCGAGGAGAATGTCGCGATGATCGCCGACAGCGTCGCGCTGGCCACCCGGCGGCTCGACGAGGTCATGTTCGACGCCGAGCATTTCTTCGACGGCTACAAGGCCGACCCGGACTTCGCGCTGGACTGCCTCAAGGCCGCCTTCGACGCCGGCGCGCGCTGGGTCGTGCTGTGCGACACCAACGGCGGTACGCTGCCGGACGAGGTGCACCGCATCGTATCCGATGTCGCGCGGCATATCCCCGGCGCCCATCTGGGCATCCACGCCCATAACGATACCGAGAACGCCGTCGCCAATTCCCTGGCCGCGGTCGAGGCCGGGGTCCGGCAGGTCCAGGGGACGATCAACGGATTGGGCGAGCGCTGCGGCAATGCCAACCTGATCTCCCTGATCCCGACCCTGGCATTGAAGACGGACTACGAAATCGGGATTTCGCCGGCGCAGCTCGAACGGCTGACTTCCGTATCCCATATGCTGGACGAACTGCTGAACCGCAGCCCGAACCGCAGCCAGGCCTATGTCGGGGAGGGGGCGTTCAGCCACAAGGGCGGCCTGCACGTCTCGGCGGTTCAGAAGGATCCCCGGACCTACGAGCACATGGATCCCGCCCTGGTCGGCAACCGTCGGCACATCGTGGTGTCGGACCAGGCCGGCCGGTCCAATATCCTGGCGCGGCTGGCGGAAGCCGGGATCGAGATCGCGGCCGACAATCCGAAAATCGGCCGGCTGGTCGAGGATGTGAAGGCGCGCGAGCACGATGGCTACGCCTATGACGGCGCCGAGGCCAGTTTCGAGCTGCTGGCCCGCAAGCTGCTGCTGGGCCTGCCGAAATTCTTCACGATGGACAGTTTCCGGGTCGAGACCGAGCGCCGCTACAACGCGCGCGGCAGCCTGACCACCGTTTCGACCGCGATGACCAAGCTGGACGTGGCCGGCGAGAGCTACCTCGAGGCGGGAGAGGGCAACGGGCCGGTCGACGCGCTGGACGACGCCATGCGCAAGGCGCTGCTGATCGCCTATCCGGAATTGGCCGACATGCGCCTGACCGACTACAAGGTCCGCATACTGACGCCGCAGGAAGGCACCGCCGCGGTCACCCGCGTGATGATCGAGTCGACCGACGACAGCGGCCTGCGCTGGTCGACCGTCGGCATATCGCCGAACATCATCGAAGCCTCCTACGAGGCGCTGCGCGACGCGATCTACTGGAAGCTGCTGCGCCACGCGGACAGCGACCGCGCGAACGGCCGCCCCACGGATGGCCGCCCCACGGATGGTCGATAACGCCACCCCTGCCATTATCCTGGTCGAGCCGCAGCTCGGCGAAAATATCGGCACGGCAGCGCGCGCGATGATGAATTGCGGCCTGTCCGACCTGCGGCTGGTCGAACCGCGCGACGGCTGGCCCAGCGAGCCGGCGGTCGCGGCGTCTTCCGGCGCCGAACGGATCCTGGAAGATGCCCGGCTCTACGGTTCGACCGCCGCCGCGCTCGAAGGACTGCACCGCGTCTATGCAACGACGGCCCGGCCGCGCGATATGAACAAGCCGGTGCTCGGCCCGCGCGAAGCGGGCCCGGCGATGCGCCGCGCCGAAGCGGCGGGCGAGCGCAACGGCATCCTGTTCGGCAAGGAATCCAAGGGGCTGCACAACGACGATATCGTCCTGGCCGGGACGATTATCGAGGCGCGGCTCAATCCGGCCCATACGTCGCTCAATCTCGCCCAGGCCGTCCTGCTCGTCGGATGGGAATGGTGGATGGCCGGACCGGTCGAAACGCCGGCGGCGGAACCGGAAGCCACGGTCGAAAAGGGCGACGCGCCGGCCCTGCAAACCGACCTGCTCAACATGTTCGAACATCTCGAAGGCGCGCTGGACGAGGCCGGCCATTTCTTTCCGGCGGAAAAACGCCCGGTCATGGCGCGCAACCTGCGCAATATCTTCCACCGGGCGAACCTGACCGATTCGGAAGTCCGCGGTCTGCGCGGCGTGATCGAGTCCCTGGTGCGGCGGCCGCGGCGCCGGCGGTAGCCCCTGAACCGCTTGCCGCCGCCGCTCATACCGGCCGCGGCGGCCCGCGAGGCCCGCCGGACCTTTCTTCGCGATCCGGAGCGCCCGTACCGGTTGCGCCGCAAAAACCGGAATACAGGACATATTTCCTCATTTTTTGCGCGATCGTTCAATATCAGATTTCGGAGAATAGGGTGGAAAAACAAAATGTTAGCCGGCTTTCCCAATCTGGACAGACCATTCCATTTATTGAAAAATTTGCCGGGACGGCCGGCCGATGGGCTGCGGCGCTTCGCGTAAAGCCCCGCACCGCCTGGCTTTCCGGGACAGTGGCGACCCGGAGCATTGTGCCGGCTGCGCCGCAAAATTCGCTAGACAAGGATAATAATCCTTATGATATTGCCCGGCCGGTCTCAATCCGTTTCCAGAAATTGGGCCGGAAAAACAGAGGGTTGACCGGCTTTCCCGACCTTGATTGCGCGCACCCCAGTTTGCAGAAAATTCGCCGGAACGGCCCCGTCGCAGCGGTTCGGGCCGCATCCGGGGCGGGCGGGACAGGGCATTCTCCACAGG
>FZLR01000047.1 GCA_900197615.1 Rhodospirillaceae bacterium Spongia-Bin9 | reverse complement strand
CATGCGAGCGTCCGCCCTGCCATGATGCCCTTCCTAGCGCGCGGCCGGGTGCGTTTCGTGGGCGAGCCGGTCGCCCTGGTAGTGGCGGACAGCCGTTACGAGGCGGAAGATTTCGCGGCGCTGGTCGAGGTCGACTACCGGCCCCTGCCGGCCATCGCCTCGACTGCGGCTGCCCTGGCGGCGGAGGCGCCGGCGTTGCACGCCGCCTGGCCGGGCAATGTTGCGGCGTCCTTCAGGCACGAAACCGGCGATGCCGATGCCGCGTTCGCCCGCTGCGCCGGGCGGATCGCCCGCACGTTCGAACACGCGCGCCAGGCGCCGATGCCGCTGGAAACGCGCGGCTGCGTCGCCGATTTCGATGCCGGCCGGGATTTCCTGACGCTCCACGTCTCGACCCAGACCCACTATGCGGTCAGGCAGAATCTGGCCCATATTCTGGAGATGCCGGAAGAGGGCATTCGCGTGATCGCCGAGGATGTCGGCGGCGGTTTCGGCTCCAAGTCCCGGCCTTATTGCGAGGAAGTCGTCATCGGCCATGCCAGCCGGGTGCTCGGCCGTCCGGTCAAATGGATCGAGGACAGGTTCGAGCATTTCCAGGCGACGACCCATTCGCGTGCGACCGAAACCGAGCTCGAAATCGGCTATGACGGCGACGGCCGCATCCTGGCGCTGCGCGGCCGGCTGACCGTCGATGTCGGCGCCTACATCTTCACCAGCGGCATCATTACCGCGGAGGTCGCGTCCGGCCATTGCGCGGGACCGTACAAAATTCCGAACGTATCGCTCGACGTGGTCTGCGTCGGGACCAACAAGACTCCGCTGGCGACCTATCGCGGCGCTGGCCAGCCGGAAGCGACATTCCCGCTCGAAACCCTGCTGGACATGGCCGCCCGGGATCTCGGCATTTCGGCGCCGGAAATCCGGTCGCGCAACCTGGTGGCGCCGGCGGACATGCCCTATGCCCCGCATATCCCGTATGCCGGGCCCAGGTGCCGGTTCGAAAGCGGGGACTTCCCGGCGCTGCTCGAGCGGGCGGTCGCCGGCAGCGGATACGGCGAAACGGTCGAAGCGGCCGGCGCGCACGAACAAGCCGCCTGGGGACTCGCCTGCGGCATCGAAAGCACCGGCTTCATCGGTTTCGAATCGGCGGAAGTGCGGATCGACGGCGCCGGCAACGTGACCGTTCTCTCCGGCATGAGCAGCCAGGGCCAGGGCCAGGCGACGACCTACGCCAAAGTGTGCGCGGAAACTCTCGGCGTCGATCCGGAGCGTGTCACTGTGCGCATGGGCGATACCGGGCTCCTGCCATTCGGCCGCGGCGCGTTCGCCAGCCGCGGCGCGGTGGTCGGCGCCAACGCGGTCGCCGGGGCGGCCTCGCAAGTGCGCGACGAGGCGCTGGCCCGCGCTGCCGTGCTGCTGCAGGAAAAGCCGGAAGCCCTCTCGATAGAGGCGGGCGGTATCGTTCGCCCGGGCGGGGAAGGAACGGCGCTGAGCCTCGGCGAAATCGCCAGGGCGACAGGTCCCGGCGGTCCCCTGTTCGAGGGACGGCCGGGGCTTTCCGCCCACTGTATCTTCGATACGGAAGGGACTTTGACCTTCGCCCTGTCGATTCACGTCGTCCGGCTGGCCGTCGACCTGCGTACCGGGATTTGGCGCATCCTGGACTACTACGTCGTCCACGACATCGGCCGCCATCTGGATTCGGCCATCGTCGACGGGCAGGTTGCCGGCGGCGCGGTCGAAGGCATCGGCGGCGCCATGCTCTCCGAACTCCTGTACGACGACGACGGACAGCTGCTGACCGGAACCCTGGCCGACTACGCGGTCATCGCCGCGCCGGAAGCGCCGCCCATCCGGCTCGATCGTCTCGAGACGGCGCCAACCACCAATCCGCTGGGCGTGCGCGGCGTCGGCGAAGGCGGCGTCATCCCGGCCGCCGCCGCAATCGCGAATGCGGTTTCCCGCGCGATCGGCGCCGGGGGCAGCGGCTGGGCGGCACCGCTTTGCCGGGTGCCGTTGCGGCCGGAAGCGGTATTGCGGGCGATAAAGCTGCTCTGGTAGCTCCGCGCAAATTTTCAAGCCAGCCGTCTAAGGCCGTCTATGGCAAGGGGACGAACGTCGTCGCGCCCGCTGGATGCACGACCGCACAGAACTTCAAGACCGCCGGATTAGGTCCGGCACCAGTCCATGGGTAAATTGATATCTCTATGTGCAATTAATATTGCGCGCAGAACCGCTAAATTGCGCGTAGCGCGATTCGCACACGTCGCCTTCTCTCCGCCGGTGCTGCCCCCGCAATGCCTGCAACCCCTCAATACAGGCCCGGAATCAGGGCCTTTCGGCGCGCCGGATAGTGCGCGAATGTTTCCCGATACCAGCGCGGGGGCAGGATTCGACGCCGTGTACAGCCAGAAAGCGAGCCCGGCGGGCGGCCGGAGCCGGAGACGATTATACGGCCCCGAAGGATCCCGCTTCAATGCATAGGGACGAACGCCATGGCGAGGGAAGTTTCGATCTCCGTCACCGCTTTCGAAACCTCCCGCCCGATCAGGTCCATCTGGCGGACCTGTTCGATCCGCGGCGCCGCGGCCTTCAATTCACGGCCGGACATCAGGCCCTCGAAGATCCGGCAGACATCGGCGAGCGAGATGATGATGATGTCGCGCGCGTCCGGAATGTCATCGCTCAGGATCACGCCCATGATCCGGAGCTTCACCTCGCGCACCGCCTGATAGTCGTCGATCGGATAGCGCCGCGTCCGCAGCACCCACATGAAGCGGTCCTCTTCGCGGTGCAGGATGCCGCGTTCGACCAGACGGGCCAGCGAGCGCTCGCGGATCGCTTCGGCGTCGGCAACCGTGTGCTTGATCCAGTAGCGCGTGTCGTAGGTTTCTTCGGACTCGACGATCCGGGCCAGCACCGGATCGAGCAGATCGTCGCCGATCGGGCTCGGATCGATCACGAAGAGACGCTCGGGATCGGTGTCGATCCGCCCCTCCATCGTAAGGTCCATCAGAACCGCTCCGGCAAGGGCATATTCGAGCGACAGCGTCGGTACGTCGATGAACCTTCCGCCTTTGTCGTCCAGCAACAGCAGCATGATCTCTTCCGAGAATCTCAACATACAGGCGATCTCCTGAGTCTGGGCTTGGGCAATTGCTGTGGCTTTGCAATGGCGCAACCATACCGTGCCGTTTCCGGCTTGCACAGTTCCATTGAGCGCCGTCCTATCGGACAAACCTGCACCGATCCGCAAGAAAAATATCTCGCCGCCGCGGTGGCCCGATCGCCACCGGCAGGCTGACTATTTCCGGCCGCAATCCTGCCGGAGAGCGGGACAGCCGCCGGATTTTCCCCTCTGCGCTATTGGCCCGATCGCCACTTGAGAGGGCGATTGGGACGGACGACACTTTCTGCCATATCGACGGTCGCAGCCGCCTTCGCGAGAGAGCCGCCATGAGCTATGCCCATATTTCGGTCGAGCCGATGACGCCGACGATCGGCGCCATGGTCTCGAATGTCGATCTCAACGCCGTCCGCTCCGATGCGGTCTACGAGGAGATCAAGGCAGCGCTGTGGAAGCATCATGTCCTGTTCTTCCGCAACCAGCCGATCGAGCCGGAACCCTATATCAGGCTGGGCAGCCAGTTCGGCGAACTGGAAGAGCACGAGTTCTTTCCGCATATCGATGGCTATCCCCAGATCCAGACCATCGCGCACGAGGGTTACGATCAGCCGGAGACCGACCGCTGGCACACCGACGTCACCTTTCGCGCCCGGCCGAGCAGCGTCAACCTGCTGCGCGCGGTGAAGCTGCCGCCGTCGGGCGGCGACACCGTCTGGTCTTCGACCGCCGCCGCCTTCGACGCCCTGGCGGATCAGCTCAAGACGATGCTGCTCGGCCTGAAGGCCGATCACGACCTGCCGCACCACCAGCGCCGCATCGATTTCTACCGCCGGGTCGAGGAAGGCCGGATCGGCGGCCAGTCGATGATGAATTCGATGGCCAACGAGCACGAGTTCCGGCTGATCGAACAGAACCCGATCGTGACCCATCCCGCGGTCATCAACCACCCGGTCACCGGGCGGCTCACCCTGTTCGTCAACTCGATCTGGACCAAGAAATTCTTCGGCATCCACCTGGACATCAGCGATGCGCTGCTGGGGATGCTGTTCGAATGGGTCAAGAAGCCGGAATTCCTGGTGCGCTTCCGCTGGGAGACCGACTCGCTGGTGATCTGGGACAATTTCGCGACCCAGCATTATGCGGTGTTCGATTATGCGCCCAACTACCGGGGCATGCACCGGATGACCGCCGGGTCGGCCGAACCGCGCCTCGACATGGCGACGGTTCCGGCCCATCTGCGGCCGCCTTCGGCATCCGCCGGCAACGGCGCCGGGCCGCGTTCCATCGTCGACACCGAACGGCTGGCCGCTGCGCCTGCGGCAGAGCGGGCTGCGGTCCATGCCGTGTTCAGTGCACTCGATGGCGTCGATCTCGATGGGATCGGCGCGCGCGCAGCCGGCATCTAACGCGACAGCGGACCGGGCAGGGCATTCGCATGGACCGGGATCTTCAAGCCCTGCAATGCAGCCGCGACCTGCTGCGCCGCGCCCGGGCGGCGGCCGAGGCGTTCCGCCGGGTCTCGCCGGCCGACGCCATGAAGATCGCCGGCAAGGTCGCCGAGGCCGCGGCCGGCCGCGCGCGCCGCTACGCGGAATGGGCTGTCGAGGAAACCGGATTCGGCAGGGTCGAGGACAAGATCGACAAAAACCTGTCGGGCAGCATCCGGATCTACGAGGAATATCGCGACCGGCCGGTCGGCGGCATCCGTCAGGACCGGGAGCGCAATATCGTCGAAATCGGCCGCCCGGCCGGGGTGATCGTCGGCCTGTCCAATTCGACCTCGCCGGTTGGCACCGTCTATTTCAAGGCGATGCTGGCGCTAATGTCGCGTAATGCCATCGTGTTCAGCCCGCACCCGGCGGCGCTCGCCTGTACCGGCGATGCGGCGCACTTTCTCGAAAAGACGGCCCGGCTTGCCGGCGCACCCGCCGACGCAATCCTGATCCTCGCCGAACCGACGCTCGAAGCGACGAATGCCCTGATGCGCTCCGAGGAGACCGACCTGGTGATTGCCACCGGCGGCGGGCCGATGGTGCGCGCCGCCTACAGTTCGGGCAATCCCGCCCTCGGCGTCGGGCCGGGCAACACGCCGGTCTATGTCGACCGGACGGCCGACCTGGCCCTTGCGGCGGAGAAGATCGTCGAGGGCAAGCAATACGATTACGGCACGCCATGTTCGGCGCCCTCTGTTGTGCTGGCAGACCGGCCTGTCGGCCGCGAACTCCGCGGCCTGCTTGAGCAACAGGGCGCGTATTTCTGCTCGGACGATGAACTGGCGACGCTGGAGGCGGCGGCTTTCCCCGGCGGCCGGCTCAACCCTGCGATCATCGGCCAGCCCGCCGGCAGGGTGGCGCAGATCGCCGGCCTGTCGCTACCGCCGGAAACCCGGGCGATCGTCGGACTCCTGAAGGATGCCGCCCAGGATTCAGGGAGCGTACCGCCGATGGCGCGGGAGAAACTCTCCGTCCTGCTCGGCACCGCTGCGGTCGAAGGAGTCGAAGGCGCCATCGGCGTCGCGCGCTGCATGCTGCGGTCGGCCGGCAGCGGCCACACCGCCGCCATCTTTACCGGCGACCCGGAACAGGCGGTGCTGTTCGGCGCGGCGCTGGACTATTACCGCATCGTGGTCAACGGCGATCCGACCAACGGCGCGGTCGGCCGGGGCACGGGCTTGCCGGCCACCTTCACCATCGGCACCGGCTTCGCCGGGAAGAGCTCGATCGACCATAATCTCGGTCCCGAAGACCTGATCGACTGGAAGCGCGTCGCGTTTCCGGCCGGCGAGGCTTCGGCTGCGACGCCTGCAACGCCGCAGGCCGAACCGGTGCGCGGCACCGAAGCGGCGGTGCATTCCCTGAAGGCGGAAGTCCGGCGCATCGTCGCCGAGGAACTGGCGCGGAACTGAAGCCGATGACGACCCTGCGCTCCTACATCTTCCTCGACCAGCTGCAGCCGCAGACCATGTGCTACATCGGCTCGACGTTGCGTGGCTTCCTGCCCCGCCAGCGCGATGCGGCGATGATCGTCGAGGTCGCGCCCGGAATGGACATCGAGTGGCTGACCGACATCGCCCTCAAGCACGATGCCATCCGCCCCGGCAATCTGGTGGTCGAACGCCAGTTCGGCTATTTGGAGTTCCATGCCGGCGACCCGGCCTCGGTCCGCTCGGCCGGCGCTGCGATCCTGAAAGCGGCCGGCGCCTCGGCGGCCGATGCGATGCGTCCGGAGATTCTGGCCTCGCGGATCGTCGACCGGATCGATCCCTATCATTCCTTCCTGGTCAACCGGAACAAGCAGGGCAGCATGCTCCTGCCGGGCGACACCCTGTTCATTCTCGAAATGACGCCGTCGGCCAACGCGCTGCTCGCCGCCAACGAAGCGGAGAAGGCCGCCGACGTGAAACTGGTCGACTGCCGCTTCATGGGCGCTGCCGGGCGGCTCTACATGGCGGGTACGGCGTCCGACGTACGCACCGCAGCCGAGGCGGCCAGGGCGGCCCTCGGTGCGGCCCTCGGCACGGCCCAGGGTGCAGGAGGAGCATAGCGATGGCGGAGCAGACGGAAGCGATCCGCAAGCTGGTGCGGGAGGCGATTGCCGAGTTGCAGGGCGCAAACGCGCCGCCGCCTACCGCCGCTGAACAAGGCGTTCCGGTGCGAATTCCCATCATTATCCACGACAGCGCGGACGCCGGCCGCCTCGCCCAACTGGTAACGGCCGTCGCCGCCTCGCCCGAACTGGGGCCGCGCCTGAAAGCCGGCGCCATCGCCTTCGACGCGCGGCTGGCAGCCGGCGCTGAGGGGGCGGCGGAAAGCGAGGCGCGGGCGGCGTTCGACCGGTTCTTCGAAGCTTTCAACACGGGCGATTTCGACCGGATCTGGCCGACCGTCACCGACGATTTCGAATGGCGCCTGCCTGCCGGGCCGGGCGCGCCCTACACATCGGCCAAAGGCGAGGCGGCCTTCCGCGAGGCCTATACGAAACGCTGGGCCTTTCTGAAACATTTCAACGCGGTCAACGAGGTCGTGTTCGTCAGCGGCGACCGGGTTTACCAGCACTACAGGGTCAGCGGCGCCGGGCCCGACGGCGCCGCGGTCGATTTCACGGGGCTCGACTTCTACATCGTGCGCGACGGCAAGATCGCGCTGAAAGACGCCTACAACAAGTCCGTGGCGCCCAAGGGTGACAAGGGCCCCGGCAAAGCCGGCGGGCCGTCGCTCGATATCGCCAACGGAGTCGTCACCGAGCGCAAGGTCGTCGAGGCGGTCCGGCTCGGCACCCGGCTGGTCGTCGGCCGCCGTGCGGTCGTCACGCCGCTCGCCCGCGACCGCGCCAGAGCCCTCGGTCTGACCATCGAGAGGAGCGAGCCATGAAAACCGGCAAAGTCGTCGGCCGCGTCTGGGCCACCAAGCGCGTCGAGACCCTTCCCGCCGGCGCGTTGCTGGAAGTCGAGTTGGACGGCCGCGCCAAGGAGCGGGTCATCGCGTTCGATCCGCTGGGCTCGGGCGACGGCGAGCGCGTGCTCGTCACCTTCGGGGAGGCGGCAACCAACTGGTTCCCGGAAGGCAAGGCCATCGTGGATGCCCTGATCGTCGGCGCGCTCGACGAAGACGGCGGCTGAAGCACAATCGACAATTTCCCTGAATTCACCCCATCGAAACGGAGGATGGAATGTCCCAGGCAGTAGGAATGATCGAAACGGTCGGCTACGTCGCCGCCTACGCGGCGGCCGACGCCATGGTCAAGGCCGCGAACGTCACCATCGCCGGCCGCGAGCAGGTCGGCGGCGGGCTGGTCGCGGTCAGCGTCACCGGCGATGTCGGCGCGGTCAAGGCTGCGACCGAGGCCGGCGCCGAAGCCGCCTCGCAGGTCGGCGAGGTCAAGTCCGTGCATGTCATCCCGCGTCCGCACACCGACGTGCAGAAGGCGTTCGCCGGCGGCAAATGACGGCGGCGGCATCGACCCGGCGGGTGAGCGGGCGCCATGCCTGAGCTGCGCGTCTACCTGACACTCGATGGGCTGCAGCGGCAGTTTGCGGCCTATCTGAGCTCGCCGGTGCCGGCGCGCGGCTACGTCCCGCTGGAGGGCATGCATTCGCTGATCATCGAGATCGCGCCCGGTCTCGTGATCGAGCGGGCGATCGACCTTGCGCTCAAGTCGGTGCCGTCGCTCGAACCCGGCATCCTCGCGGTCGAGCGCCAGTTCGGCGTACTCGAACTGCACAGCGACGACCGGCGGGCACTCGACCGGGGCGGGCGGGCGATCCTCAAATGGCTCAAGGCCAAACCGGAGGATCAACTCAAGCCGCAGGTCCTGTTTTCCGAGATCATCGAAGATGTCACGGACCAGCACGCCGTCATCATCAACCGGTCGAAGCAGGCCAACATGATCCTCCCCGGCCAGAGCCTGCTGCTTATCGAGTGCGTGCCGGCCCTGTTCGGCGCCTTCATCGCCAACGAGGCCGAGCGGGTGCAACCCGGCATCAGCCTGGTCGAATGCCGGATGATCGGCGCCAGCGGGCGGGTCTACATGGCCGGCGAAGCGGATGCGCTGCGCGAGACGCTGGCGCATGTCGCCGAGGCCGTCGCCGCAATTCCCGGCCGGGCGGGCTGAGCGCCGGAGATGATCGGCTGCCATCCCCACAATCGTGCCGCAAGCGTTTGCCTCCCATGGGTTTGCCTTGGGGAGGCCGATGGTATTGTATCGGCGCCACGCTTCATCGGAGGGATGCACCGGGCGGATGGGGGTGTCGGACCCGAAATCGACGACAGTGGCGATCGTGGCCGCCGATGGGGTGCTCTCCTCGGCGATCGCGGGGCCGTTCGATATCCTGTCCAGCGCCGGCTATCTCTGGCAGGCGCTGAATGCAGATCCGGTTTCGGCCCGGCGCTTCGAGGTTTCGGTGGTTGCGGGCGAACGCGGGCCGTTGCTCTGTTACCAGGGCCTGAGCGTATTCGCGGACAAGGCGCTCGCGGAAATGCCGACGCCGGACATCGCATTCGTGCCGACGGTGTTCCTGCCGGCCCTGCTGGAGGAACCGTTCGAGATGCCCGGGGCCTGGCGCCCGATTGCGGACTGGCTGGCGGCCGCCTACCGCAACGGCAGCCTGATTTGCTCGAACTCGTCCGGGGCGCTCCTGCTGGCCGAGGCCGGCCTGCTGGACGGCCGCGCGGCGACGATCCACTGGACGCTGGCCGAGCGCGCCCAGCAGAAATATCCGGCTGTCCGTTTTCAGCCCCATCGGGTGCTGATCCCGACCGGGCCGCGCGACCGGATCGTGACCGCCGGCGCCGGTACCTGCTGGCAGGATCTCGCGCTCTATCTGATCGCCCGCTTCGCCGGATCGGTCACGGCGGCGCAGACCGCGAAATCCTTCACCATCTTCCGCAAGGTGCGCGGCCAGCAGCCTTATGCGGAGTGGTTCCCGCCGCGAAAGCACGGCGATTCGGCGATCGCGCGTGCGCAGGAGGTTCTGCACCGGGATTTTCCGGCGGCCGATGTGCTGTCGTCCGCGCTGGCGGCCTCGCGCTTGACGCCGCGCACCTTCAAGCGGCGCTTCAAGGCCGCGACCGGCCAGTCCGCCACCGACTACATCCAGCATCTCCGGGTCAAGGAGGCCCGGTTCCGGCTGGAGACCACCAACAACAGCATCGAGGAAATCGGTGTGCGGATCGGCTACCGGGACGTAGCCTTTTTCCGGACGCTGTTCCGGCGCCTGGTCGGTCTGACGCCCGGCCAGTATCGCGAGCAGTTCGGCCTTCTGGAATACCCGGGGGCCGACCCGTTCGATGCAGTTGCCGAATCCTTTGACGCCGAAGCCGCATCATAGCAGGTTCGGCACATTCGACTGGAAGACAGGTTCATCATCACCGGGAGGAAACAGATGAAATTCCGTTCGACGATTCTGGCGCTGAGCGCCGCGGCGCTGCTGCCGATACCCGCCGCCGAGGCTGCGGAGCTCAAATTGTCCCTGGCGCCGCCGCCGAAATCGCCCTGGGGCGTCTTCGCCACCAAGGTTGCCGCCAAGGTAAAAGAGGCCTCCGCCGGCAAGCTGACCATCAAGGTATTCTTCAACAACCAGCTCGGCGGCAGCGAGCAGAACGTCATCCGCCAGATCGTGCGCGGCCGCATCGACATGGGCGCGAACTCCAACACGGCGATCTCGCTGGTCGCGCCGGAATTCGGCCTGCTTGCCACGCCGTTTCTCTGGAAGGACCTGAAAGAAGCCGATTGCGTGGCCGACAAGCATCTGCTGCCGGTTTACGACGGGCTGCTGCGCAAGGGCGGCGTGGTGCCGCTGACCTGGATGGAAGTCGGCAACCAGATCGTGTTCGCCAAGAAGCAGATCAAGTCCCCTGCCGACATTGCCGGCCTCAAGCTGCGCACCGCGCCGACGCCGACCGATACGATCTACATGAAGGTCGCCGGCGCCAACTCCATTCCGCTCGGCACGGCCGAAAGCATGCCTGCGCTCAAGACCGGCGTCGTTCAGGCCGCGACCTGGCCCGCCGTTTACGGCATCGCCGTCGGCTATCACAAGGTTGCGCCCTTTGTGACCGTGACCAACCATTCGCACCAGATCGGCGCGGTTATTATCAGCAAGAAGGTCTGGGACAAACTCTCCAAGGAGCAGCAGGGGTGGCTGCGCGCGTCCTACGAGACGGCCGGTTTCCTGCGCAAGGCGGTCCGGGGCGCGGAAAAGGGATTGCTCGGCAAGATTGCGAAGGGCGGTGCGACGGTCTACCGGCCGAACGCAGCGGAAATGAAGGCTTGGCGGTCCAAGGCTCCGGCCGCACAGGCGCAGATTATCAAGGAATTCGGCGGCCAGTCTGCCGCGGTCTGGAAGCGCCTCCAGGAAGCGCGCAAGGCCTGCGCTTCCTGATTTGTATTCCGCCCCATGTTTAGCCGCGTAGAGCGCGCTCTACGCGCGCTCTACTGGTTCGAGGCCGGGCTCGCCACCGTCGCCTATGCGGGGGTGGCGGGCCTGCTTCTTGTGGATGTCCTGTCGCGGGAAATCGTTGGCGAAGCGGTCTGGGGCGCCCAGAAAATTGCCGTTTTCGGCGCAATAATCGCCGGCTTTCTCGGACTGGTGCTGTCGACCGCGTCGAACACCCATCTGCGGCCGCAATTTGCCGACGGCTGGTTCCCGCGCGCATGGAGCCCCGGGGTCAGCCGGGTCGGCGATGTATTCTCCGGCCTGCTCTATATCGGTTTCGGTATCGTTGCGGTGGGCTATGTCGAAGAGAGCATCGCCAACAGGGAACGCGCTGCGGTGCTGTTCACGCCCCTGTGGCCGATCCAGATGGTTCTGCCCTATGCCTTCTTCTCGTCGGCGTTGCGCCACTTCTCCTTCGCCGCGTTCCCGGGACTGAAGCCCGAGGCGCGGCCCGAAGGGGGCTGACGCCGTGGAAGCGCTCGGCCTGATCGGCCTCGTCCTGCTGCTGCTGGCCTTCCGCCAGAACATCATTCTCATCCTGCTGACGGCGACCGCCTTCATCCATCTGGTTTGGGGCGACGGCCGGATCTCCTATCTGGTCGACGACATGTGGGGCAGCCTCAACAACGAGGTGCTGCTCGCGATTCCCATGTTCATCGCCGCCGGCAACGTGATGACCCGCGGCTCGATCGCCGAGCGGCTGATCGAGGTCATGCGCGTCCTGACCCAATGGCTGCCCGGCGGACTGGCGGTCGCGACGATCCTGTCCTGCGCCATGTTCGCCGCCATTTCCGGCTCGTCGCCGGTAACGCTGCTCGCGGTCGGCACCATCCTGTACCCCGCCCTGCTGCGCGAAGGGTATTCCCGGAGCTTCTCGCTCGGCGCGCTCACCTCGGGCGGCACCCTCGGCATCATCATCCCACCGTCGATCCCGCTAATTCTCTACGGCATTGTCACGGAAAAATCGATTTCCGACCTGTTCACGGCCGGCATCATGCCGGGGCTGCTGCTGACGGCCGTGCTCAGCATCTACGCGCTCTGGACCAACCGGCACTTGCCCTCGAAGGCGTGGGAGTTCCGCGCGATCGGCGTGGCGCTGCGCCGGGGCGTCTGGGCGCTCCTGCTGCCAGTCGTCCTGCTGGGCGGCATCTATACAGGCTATTTCTCGGCGACCGAAGCCGCAGCGGTGGCGCTGGGCTATGCGTTGTTCGTCGAAATATTCATCCATCGCGAGATGCGGCTGCGGGATTTCTTCAACACCTCGGTCGAGACCGCGAAACTGCTCGGCACGCTATTCCCCATCGTGGCGGTCGCCCTCAGCATCAAGTCGCTCCTCACCGTCGAGCAGGTGCCCCACGCGCTCGCCGAATGGATCGGCACGATCGTGACCGACCCGGTCACATTCCTGCTGGCGATGAACGTGCTGTTGCTGCTCGTCGGTTGTTTCATCGACGTGATCTCGGCGATCCTGATCCTCGGGCCGCTGATGCTCGGCATCGCACAGACCTACGGCATCAACCCGATCCACCTCGGCATTATCATGGTGATCAATCTGGAGGTCGGCTTCTTGACGCCGCCGGTCGGCCTCAACCTGATTGTGGCGACAACGGCGTTCCGGGAATCCTTCTTCATGGTGTGCCGGGCCGTCCTGCCCTTTATTGCGCTGATCCTCGCCGTGCTGATGATCGTGACCTTCGTGCCGGAGCTGTCGCTGTTCCTGGTTCGATAGCGGGCGCCCGAAACCGTGCACGTTTTGCGCGCTTTCCGCGTTGGTGTAGACTGCGCTGCGAAAAGGGGGGGGACCGGGCCGTGAGCGAAATCTACAACGCCATCGGGCTGCAAACCGACACCGTCGATTGCAAGTTCCGGGCCGGTGACGCGCCGGATTACGAGCGCAACCTGCGCCACCTCGACCACATGATCGACATGGCGGTGCTCCATTCGCTGGAATACCGTCCGCGCCTGCTGGCGCTGTGCGAAGGCGCGATCCAGGGCTTTCCGGACGAGTATCACGACTGGGAATCGGCGGCCTACGCCGCCAGCGGCGCCATCGACATCCCCGGCCCGGTCACCGACCGTCTGGCGGAAAAGGCGGTCGAATGGAACCTCTACCTGATCGGCCAGGCCAAGGCGCGGATGCCGGAGTTTCCCGACCGCTTCTTCAACACCGGCTTCATCATCGACCCGGCGGGCGAGATCATCCACCTCCACCGCAAGAACGTCGTGTTCACCATCGAGCACACGACCACGCCCCACGACGTCTGGGACCGGTGGGTGGCGATGTTCGGCGACGGGCTCGACGCCTTCTTCCCGGTGGCCCGCACGCCGATCGGCAATATCGGCTGCCTGATCTGCATGGAGGGCAATTTCCCCGAACTGGCGCGCGGCCTGACGATGAACGGCGCCGAAATCGTCTACCGGCCGAGCTCGATCGAGAACAAGATATCGACCGGCGTCTGGCAGATCCAGAACCAGGCCCGGGCGCTCGACAACAATTGTTATGTCATCGCGCCGAACACCGGGTTCCACATTGTCGATGCGGCCGGCACCCGCGGCTTCGTGACCGGCGGCCATCCGATGATCGTCGACTATCGCGGCCAGATCGCGCACGAGGTCCGGACCCAGGGAGACGCCTTCGTCGCCGCCCCGATCAACATAGAGGGCCTGCGCCAGCACCGGGCGAACGCGCGCCAGAACAACTGGGCGCCGCACATGAAAACCGAGCTCTACCGACTAATCTACGACATGGCGGTGTGGCCGAAGAACCTGGCGGCGACCCGGCCGCCGCAGCGCCGCGAGGCGACCGACGAAATCTATTTCCAGACCATCCGGCGCCTGCAGGAGGCGGGTGTGCAGACACCGCCGGCCGCCGCGGGCGACCGCAAGGAGCCGGGCAGCGCATCCGCCGGCCCGTCGCTCAGGGATCATATTCTCGGGCAGGTTGCGGAAATGGGAAAAGGCGGGCGCGCAGGAACTCAGACCCCGCAACTGCGGGTGGTTGGCGACGACGAAGCTGTCGAAGAGCCTGCAGGAACGGCAGTCGTTCCGGATCGGGCGGCCGAATAGCGGGTTGCGCCGCTCCCCGCTGCCGGGCTACCGCCCCAGCGCCGGCACGCCGAGCAGGTCCGACACCAGCGGCACCCGCTCCAGCGCCCATTTCATTTCCTGCTTCTCGAAGCTGCTGAGCTCCGACGGGTCGACCTTGTTGGATAGCGCAATGCCGGCGTCGATGTCGCGGAGCTGCTGGCGCAGGATGAGGTTGAGCAGAATCCGGTGCGCTTCGGCGAGATCGTCGACGACCTTCTCCGGCACGGTCTCCAGCCCGCGCGCCGCTGCCAGCCGTTTGGGCGTGGTACGCGCCTCGACCCCGTGCATCAGTGCGATCACGCGGGCGGTCGAGAAGATCGGCATGATGCCGCCGATCTTGAGATCGACCCGACCGGCCTCCGTCCTGAAGCGGCCGAATATGCCGATCGGGGTATCGAAATTCCCCGCGTTCATGGCGAGGAATTGCTGAAAGGTCGGCGCCTGCCGGGCCAGCCCGAGCGCTTCGGTGCGCAGGCGGTCCGCCATGTCCGTCGCGCCGAGTACCGACTGGGCGTCGAAGAAGATATCGCAGTTGAGCAAATCCTCGGCGCGCGACCGCTCGATCCAGGACCGGACGGTTTCCCGCCAGACGCCGAGCGGTTTACGCCAGGCCGCGTTGGCCGCCATGATGCCGCCGGGGCAGTAGATCACGCCGGCTTCGTTCAGGATGTCGGCGGTGCGACGGCCCAGCTCCGCGAACCAGGCGTCGGCATCGTCGGGTGCGCCGTCGGCGTAGATCAGCGCATTGTCCTGATCCATGGCGAGCAGGCTCTCGCCGCGTCCGCCCGAACCGAGCACCAGCAAGGCGTAGGGCGCGGGTGCGGCGTCCAGGCCGGCGTCCGCCATTTCTGTTTCCGCGAGATGGCACGCCCGCTTGGTCAGCGCCCGCAATTCGCGGGAAATCAGGGACGCGATATTTCTCGCATCGACCTCCTCGAACACCAGGGCGCGGGCGACCGCCGTCAACTGCGACCAGACGCGGCCGAGTTCGAAACGCGATTGGGCGGATTCGATGCTCTCGCTGAGCGCGACGGAGTCGCCGGCGCGTTGGCGCAGCAAATCGCGGGCGCTCAGCGCGCCGCACAGCGTTCCGTCCTCTCCCAACACGCCGAGATGGCGGATGCCCCGGCCCGACATCTCGGCAATCGCCCGGTAGACGAACTCGTCCTTGTGAATCGAAATCAGCGGACGCTGGCCGAGGCCGCCGACTGGCGCTTCCAGGGCCGAGGGCCCGTCGCTGTCGATCGCGCGCAGGATATCGCGCTCGGTGACGATGCCGTGGGGTCCGCCGGCCGTCGCCGGCGGCAGGAACAGGGAACTGACCTTGCCTTCCATCATCGCGGCGAGCACGGACTTCACGGTCGAGTCGTTTTCCGCCATCAACGGCGGACTCTTCATCGGCTCGGCGACGCGATGGCGATAGGGGTAGCTGTCGATGCGGACATATTCGGCATCGCCGCCCCGGTCGCCGCTCTCGACCGAACCGTGCCAGCCGGCCCGGTCTTCTTCCGTTATACGGGCCGAGAGCGACTGGACGGCCCGTTCCGCCTGCGCCAGCGTGACGATGCCACGGTCGCGGAGCTTCGGCACGACAGCTCGATAGATTTCGGCGGCGGCCCGGGCATCGCCCAGCGCGCGGTGGCGGTCGGAGATTTTGACACCCAGCCAGCTTGCCGCGGTTTCGAGCGACCGCTCCGGCAGAGCAGGAGCCACCAGATCGACCAAGTGCCCGACGTCGAGAGCCCGCGGCTGCTGCCAGGGCAGGCCGTGGCGTTCATGCTCGGTCTTGAGCACCGCAAGATCGAATCCGATGGAATAGCCGATTAACACGGCGGGTCCGGCCCAAGCCGTGAATTCCGCAATGCGCTCCGGAAACGGCGGCGCGCTGTCAACATCGGAATCGACGATCCCGTGAATTCTTGTGGACGCTTCCGGGATCCGGATTCCGGGATCGATCAGTTCGGAAAACACGGGCTGCGGTCCCGGCGCAAAGGATTCCAGGCGAACCGCGCCGATCTCGACGATCCGGACCTTGCCGACATCGAGGCCGGTCGTCTCCGTGTCGACCGCAACGGCCGGCAGACAGGAGAGCGGCATGCCGGAAAGTCCGCCCGATGTGGCCTGAAAACTCATTTGCGGCCTCGAAAACTAGGAACGGCGGGCGCGCCGCCAATCGACCGCAATGCTTCCCGGAACCACGCGGTTCCCGAAGGCGGCGCGCACCTCGCGCCAGTTGTTGCCGATCGAGGTGGCAACGATATTACGGTCGCGAACCTTGAAGTCGTCGATCACCGGCGCATGGCGCGCCAGGTCGACCGGACTGAGGGAGAAGGCGGCACCGCCGGCCGCCGCCGCCGCCCAATCCGTCTCGCGCAGCCGCTGTTCGAACCGTTCGCGCGCGTCGGCCGGGATCTTTCCCGGTTCGATGTCGGCCAACCCTTCGCGCATGCCGAGATCGAAGCATTCCCGCGCCATGACTTCGGCTTCCAGATGCTGCATGGGGGCCGAATCGGCAACGACGGCGACGGTGTGAACGGTCAGATCGGACAGGCAGGAGAGAAACACCTTGACCGACGAATCCTGAATTGCCTGAGAAAATACATCGTCAGTGAAATATTCGCGAAACTGGGTTCCCATGCGGGCTTTCAAGTATCCGAACAAGGCTGTTTGTGCTACAAATGAGGCGCGGGTCCGGGCGAACAAGTACAGACTGTCAATCGTATCTATTGGACTCCTGTCAAATCGCTCGGCAATACTCTTAAAGAGTCCGGGTAACCGCGCGAGGAGAGACAGCATCATCGGGTATACTTAGGCAGTGGATAAATAACAGCGTATAAGGATACCTTGACACATTTCACTGTCGCCGTATAAATTTCTTCCGCCGTGTGCCCGGCTCGTCAGAATGCCGGGGTCAATCATGGAAACGCTCTCGTACAAATCTAAGAGGATGGTGCCGCATGTCCGATTCGTCAGGCCAGCGGACGCGCCACTGGGCGAGGACCAGGAACCTTACGATCATCGTACTGGTGATCTGGTTCATCTTCTCGCTGCTGGTGCACTGGTTCGCTAAGAGCCTCAATGGGGTTTCCTTCATCGGATTCCCGTTAGGCTATTATCTTGCAGTCCAGGGCTCGCTGATCATTTTCGTGCTGCTGATTTTCTACCAGAACTGGCAGCAGGACAAGATCGACGCAGATGCCGGTCTCTCCGGCGATGAAACAGAAGGGTAGGGGAGATCGACATGTTTAAAGGAAACTTCATCGACAATCTGCCGAAAATCTACGGATTATATACCGGCGGGTTCATAGTTTTCATCGCGCTGATGGCGATTCTGGAGCAAGCGGGCCTCGGCGCCGACACGATCGGCATCCTGTTCGTCATCTTCACGGTCTGCATCTACGCGGCGATCGGCTGGCTCTCGCGCACCATGCAGGTGTCGGCCTACTATGTCGCCGGACGCTCGGTCCCGCCGGTGTTCAACGGGATGGCGACCGCGGCCGACTGGATGTCCGGCGCGTCTTTCGTGGCGCTGGCCGGCGGCATCTTCTTCGGCGGTCACGGCTACCTGGCCTTCGTCGTCGGCTGGACCGGCGGCTATGTGCTGGTGAATTCGCTGCTGGCCCCGTATCTGCGCAAGTTCGGCTGCTACACGGTGCCCGATTTCATCGGCACCCGGTATGGCGGGAACACAGCGCGCTTCGTTGCGGTCATCATCCTCGTCGTGACGTCCTTCACTTACGTGACGGCGCAGATCAACGCGACCGGAACGATCGCGGCGCGCGCGCTGCATATCCCGTTCGAGGTCGGCGTCTGGTTCGGCCTCCTTGGCATCCTGCTGTGCTCGATGCTCGGCGGCATGCGCGCGGTGACCTGGACGCAGGTGGCGCAGTATATCGTGCTGATCATCGCCTACCTCGTGCCGGTGATCTGGATGTCCAACGCGCAGGGCTTCGGGATCATCCCGCACTTCAGCTATGGCGACGCCGTCGTGCGGATCACCGAGCTGGAGGGAACGCTCAATGTCGGCGCCGCAGCGGTTGAAAAAGTGCCGGGGGTGAAAATCCTCACCAACCTGCACAACGGACCGGCCGACAGCGCCATGTACAGCTGGAAGTTCGTCACGCTGGCCCTCTGCATGATGGCCGGCACGGCATCGCTTCCGCACATCCTGATGCGCTACTTTACGACGCCGACCGTCCGTTCGGCCCGGCGTTCCGTGTCTTTCTCGCTGTTTTTCATCTTCCTGCTGTACTTCACGGCGCCGGCCCTGGCCACGCTGACGAAGCTGCAGCTGTTGGATCCGAACCTCGCGACCAGCGTTATCGGCAAGTCCATCGCCGACGTGAGCAATCTGGAATGGATAAAGCAGTGGACGTCGGTGGGCATGCTGGCCGTGACGGACGGCAACAAGGACGGCATCCTCCAGATCAACGAGTTCTTCCTGCGGCCCGACATCGTCGTGCTGGCCACGCCTGAAATTGCGGGGCTGCCGTATGTGATCTCCGGTCTGGTCGCGGCCGGCGGCATGGCAGCCGCCATGTCGACGGCGGACGGGCTGCTGCTCGCCATCGCCAACGCCCTGAGCCACGATCTGTACTACAAGATCATCGACCCGAAGGCGGACACCAAGACCCGTCTGATCGTCGCCCGCGTGTTGCTGATCGTGATCGGTGCTCTCGGTTCTGCGGTTGCCAGCTTGCAGCTCACCGGCATTCTGGGAGCGGTCGCCTGGGCCTTCTGCTTCGCCTGTTCGGGCCTGTTCTTCCCGCTCGTCCTGGGCGTGTGGTGGAAACGGGCAACGACGGCCGGTGCGATAGCAGGCATGGTCCTGGGCTTCGGAGCCGGGTCGGTTTACCTGTGGTGGACCTACACCACCGGTCAGCAGTGGCTCGGCCTCGATCATCTGCGCTTCGGCATCATCGGCATGCCGGTCAGTCTGGTGGCGATGGTCGTCGTCAGCCTGATGACCCCGGCGCCGAGCGAAGAAGTTCAGCAGATGGTGGACAACACCCGCGATCCGAGCGGGGCGACAATTCTCGAAGCCTCGCACTAGATCCAACCAACCTGTACCTAGCCTCGGGGGCGGAACGCTGTTCCGCTCCCGATTTCTTTGAGGCGGCGGGCGGAACCTTGTTCCGCCCGCGATTTCTTTTATGCTGCCCGTCCGCAAGGCGATAAGGGCCAGGTAATGACCGCAGGGCTTCCGATTTGGGCCATAGCCCAGGACTATATCCTGGGCGCGATCATGTGGACGCTGATCGGCCGCTTCGGCATGAACATCTTTCTGCCGACCGATTCGCCCTTCTTCTTCATGAAGGCTTTCGTGAAGATCACGAACCCGATTTTGAGGATATTCAGGCCGATCACGCCCGGCTTCCTGATCGAGCCGATGATCCCGCTCTACGTCGCGTGGTTCTTCTTCATGATCCGCTTTTACCTGATGCCCTGGGTGCTCGGATACTCGGTGATGGGGATGCTGTCCTTCCCGCTCGAGAGTGAAATATCCGCCTGGATCTACCGCACTTTCGGACCCTGACCGCGACACGCCTGCCGGAGACCTGCCATGTCCTCTTCCCAGCCCGAAGCTCCGATGGCTGACGGCGCGCGCCCGGCCTACGACTACGAAGCCCTCGTCGCCGGCCTGAACCGCTTTCTGCGCCTGCGCACGACGCCGATCGGCATGAAACTGTTCGAAACTGTGGAGGCCATGGCGGCGGTCCCGCGCATCCGGCGGCCGAAAGGGACGATCCACACCACCGACCAGATCGTCGCCCAGGCCTGCCGGCTCGGCTGGACCGTCGGCATCACCCAGGACGATCTGGTCGGCGCCCAGTGCGGCGCCGTGATCGGCCTGCATCCGCAGAACCCGGAATGGCTTTCCGGCGAACATATGGCCGGCGTATGGTTCGAGACATCGGCCGATGCCGCTGCCCACCAGGAAGCGATGGATGTGGTCCCTCACGGAACCTATGCGGCGATGGCGGTGTCGCCGCTGGTCGCCGGCCGGCTCGATCCGCCGGATATCTGCCTGATCTACGCCACGCCGGCCCAGATGATCCTGTTCATCAACGGCCTGCAATGGACCGGCTACAAGAAGCTCGACTGGGGCTGTGTCGGCGAGAGCGCCTGCGCCGACAGCTGGGGCCGTGCGCTCAAGACCGGCGAGCCGAGCCTGTCGATCCCGTGCTTCGCCGAGCGGCGCTACGGCGGCGTGATGGAGGACGAATTGCTGATGGCGATCCCGCCGTCCTTCCTGCCCGGCATAATTGACGGGCTGGCCGCCCTTTCGAAGAACGGTTTGCGCTACCCGATCCCGCAATACGGTATCCAGGGCGATGCCCGGGCCGGCCTGTCCGCCAGCTACGGCTGAGGCCCGCCCCTCACCCTGGACGGGAACGGCGCTACGGCCGACGCCAGCGCCGCAATAATCAACAGCCCGGCGATCACCTCGCGGGTCAGCACCGGATCGCCGAGCCACATCCAGCCAACCAGCAGTGCGACCACCAGTTCGAACGCGCCGGCAATCGCGGTCAGGCCGGCGCCGGCGTGGCCGGAACCGGCGGTATAAAGTAATTGCGGGATCACCGTGGTTATTGCGGCAAAGCCAATGAAAATTGCCGCTGCCTGGGGTGCTGCGGGAAGCAGCGGTCCCGGGTCGAATATCAGGAGTCCGGGTGCAAGGCCGACCAGCGCACCGGTCAGGCCGATGCTGGCGCGCGACAGAACGGGGATCGGTTTCAAGGTGCGCGCCAATGCAACGATCAGGATGGCGAAACCGGCCGGCGAGGCCAGGGCCAGCAGCAGCATCTCGGCGCCGCCGCCGGTCAGGCTGCCGCGCGGGACCACGACGACGGCGGCGGCGACGATGAGCACGCAGGCGGCGACCGCCCGCCCGCGGATGCGTTCGCCGAACAGAATGCGGTCGAGCAGGATCGTGAACAGCGGGAAGGTGAAATAGATCACCGAAACGGTCGCGACGCTCAGGTGCCGCAGCGCGGTGAAGTAGGCGACCATGCCGAGCGCAGCGATGGCGCCGACGGCGAGCCCGATGAAGGCCAGCCGCCCGTAAGCGAAGGCGCGTGGCAGGAACGGCGACAGGACCAGGACCGGAATCACGAAACGCCAGACCGTCGTGACGAGCGGCGAGAGGCCGTTCTCGGCGGCGAACTGTCCGAGCGCGGGGCCCAGGCCGAAGCAGGCAGACGCGATCAGAACCAGGACGAAGCCAAATCTGTAATCCGGTTCGGTGGCCATCCGTCTCATAGCGCCCCGTAACATCGAAGCTGTGCCGGCGAAAGCTTTCATCGACTGGCGGGTGGGCGAAGCGTGACCCGACGGCTGGACCGGCGAAGAAAACCGGCGAAACCGGCAGAAAATTGCCTATAATCCAATCGGGTTGCAGGCGGCGTTCGCCGCCGCTGGCGCCCGGAAAACGCGATTTCGCTTACCGAAGACCGGACCGGCACTGCATCGGTTTCCGGCGGCCGGGGATGGGGAGAATGGTCAGGTTTCTGGGAATTCTGATCGCCGGTCTGGCGAGCGTGCTGATCGTCGGCGCGGTTGCAATCTACGGCCTCGACGGGACCGGAAGGATTCAGGCCAATCTCCACGATATGGCCAAAGGGGAACTCGCGAAAGCCGGACCGCTCTGGGCCTCGGTCGAAGTTCGCGGGCGCGACGCCATCCTCAAGGGCGAGGCGCTGTTGCCGGCGGAACGCAGAGAGGCCGCCGACAAGGCCGCTGCATCGATCGACGTTATTCCCGGAATCCGGGAAGTGCGCGACAACACCACGGCGCGCTTCAAATCGATGGCCGATCTCGAGAGGAAACTGGCCGAAAGCTGCAAGCAGGCGGCATCCGAATTGCCGGACGCCTGGCTAAAATGCGCGGTGAAGGGGCAATCCGTTACGTTGAGCGGAGCTGCCTTGACCGAACCTGCGCGCAGGAGCGGTGTCGATAAAGTGTCTGCCGCGGTCGAAGGCCTGGAAGCCCGGGAAACGATCGGCGACACGACGACGGCTCACTACAGGTCGCTCGACGGGATGCAGGCGGCGTTTGCCGGCGCCTGCAACGCCGCCGTCGCCGGATTTACGCTCAACTGGATGCAATGCACGGTGCTGGGCCGGAAATTCACGCTGTCCGGCCTGGCGCCCCTTGAGGCGGAACGCGAAGTCAGGGCGGCCAAGGCCCGGGCCTTGCTTCAGGCGATCAAGGGCGTCGAGACCGTCTCGGACGAAACGAGATCGATGCCCGCTCTGACATCCCCGGCTGCGTGCCGGAAAGCTATCGAAGCGCAGAAAGGGAATCGGTCGATCCGGTTTGCCGCCGGAACGGCGGTTATCGATCCGAAGAGCCATGCCCTGCTCGACGCCCTGACGGTTGCAGCAAAGCGCTGTACCGGCGTCTCCATCGAGGTTGAGGGCCACACCGGCCGGTCCGGCGATCCGGAATCCGACCGGAAGCTGAGCGCGGCGCAGGCTGCAGCGGTTGCCGCCTACATGACGGACCGCGGCGTCCCTGCGGAAGGATTATCCGCGAGAGGCTACGGCGCCGACAAGCCGCTTGTCGCCGAAGACACGGACGAAGGACAGGCGAAGAATCGGCGGATCGAGTTCGCCATTTCGGAATAGCGGGACGGTTTCTGGTGCGCCGGCTGACCTACGCGGCCGCCGCCAACCGGGGAGAGCATCATGGGTTATCTGATCGGCGAAATCTGGCTTTGGCTGGTCATCGCCTACATCATCGGTCTGGTTGCCGGCTGGCTGATCTGGGGTCTTCGCCGGAGCGGCGCCCAGCGCCGCATCGGAGACCTCGAACGCCAACTTGCCGGCGCCAAGGCGCAATCCCTGGAAAGCGAGGCCGAGAGGTCGGAACTGGCGGCGGCGGTTGCCGCCGCAGAGGCGGAAGTCGCCCGGCTGAACGCCCGGGTCGCCGAACTGGAGAAAGAAGGCGGCGAGGCCGACGGGTAAGGCCGCACCGCAGAGCATTCCCGCGGGGCGGGGCGTCTGTCCGGTCCATTCTATGCGGGGTCGATTCCGTGGGCGTGGTTGAGCGGGCCGTGGCCGGCGCCGTAACCGGGCGCCGTCAGGATGGCGCGGCGCACAAAGTCCCGTGCGCGGGAAACCGCCGGTTCCAGGGCCAGACCCTGCGCCAGCCCGGCTGCTACGGCGGAGGCCAGCGTGCAGCCGGTGCCGTGGGTGTGCGGCGTGTCGATCTTTGCGGCGGTCCAGCGCACCGGCGGTGCGTCGCCGGCCGCCAGAAGATCGACGATTTCGCTGCCCGGGAGATGACCGCCCTTGAGCAGGACAGCCGCCGGGCCGAAGCCGAGCAGGGCGTTCGCGGCTTCTTCCATCCTGTCGCGTCCGGACACATCGCGGCCCAGAAGGACGCCGGCTTCGGGCAGGTTCGGGGCGATTACCGACGCCAGCGGCAGTAGCGTATCGCGCAAAGTGGCGACGGCATCTTCTTCGAGCAACGGTGCGCCGCCTTTGGCGACCATCACCGGGTCGACCACCAGCGGTGTTCCAGGTGCGAGATCCCGGATGGCGCCGGCCACCGCCTCGATGACCGGACTGCTGTGCAGCATGCCGGTCTTGATAGCGTCGACGCCGAGGTCGCCGACCACAACCTCGATCTGCTGTCGGATAAAGCCGGGTTCGATACCGACCACGCCGTGCACGCCCAGCGAGTTCTGGGCGGTAAGCGCGGTCACCGCCGTCATGGCGAAACCGCCGAGCGCCGTGACCGTCTTGATATCGGCCTGGATGCCTGCGCCGCCGCCCGAATCGGACCCGGCGACGATCAGGACGCGGCCGTTAACTCCGCCGTTCACCGGGCCGCCGCTTCGATCGAGGTGCAGATGGACTCGACAACCGCTGCGACCAGGCTCTCGTCGTCGCCCTCGGCCATCACCCGGATCAACGGTTCAGTGCCGGATTTCCGGATGACGAGTCGTCCGCCGCCGCCCAGCCGGCTCTTGCCGTCGGCGATCGCCCGTTTGACCGGCCCGGCGTCCAGCGGGGCGGTCCCGGCGCCGGTGCGGTAGCGCACATTCTTCAGCAACTGGGGCGCCGGCTCGAACAGATGCATAACGTCGCTCGCCTGCTTGTCGGTACGGACCAGTTCCGCCAGCACCTGAAGCGCCGTGACCAGCCCGTCGCCGGTGGCGATATAGTCGCTGAGCACGATATGGCCGGATTGTTCCCCGCCTACGTTAATGCCGTACCTGCGCATGTCTTCGACCACGTACCGGTCGCCGACTCTGGCGCGGACCAGTTCCAGGCCCATGCCCCCGAGGTAGCGCTCCAGCCCGAGATTCGACATAACGGTGGAGACGATGCCGCCGCCCTTCAGCCTGCCGGCGTCGTGCCAGGCCCGGGCGATCAGGGCCATGATCTGGTCGCCGTCGACGATCCGCCCGGTCTCGTCGACCATGCGGACCCGGTCGGCGTCGCCGTCCAGCGCGATCCCGACATGGGCATTGTGAGCGACAACGGCGGTGGCAAGGGTTTCCGGCGCGGTCGCGCCGCAATCCCGGTTAATGTTGAAACCGTCGGGCGCGACGGCGACCGGCACGACATCGGCGCCCAGTTCGAACAGTACGGTCGGGGCGGCTTTGTAGGCGGCGCCGTTGGCGCAATCGACTGCAACCTTGAGGCCGTCGAGGCGCAACTCGGCAGGGAAGGTCGCCTTGGCGAATTCCATGTAGCGTCCGGGCGCATCGTCGAGCCGCTGTGCCCGGCCCAGGTCGCGCGGGCCGGCCAGCGCATCTTCGGCGATCCCAACCTGCATCCGCGCTTCGATTTCGAGTTCTATCTCGTCGGACAGCTTGTTGCCGTCTGGGCCGAACAGCTTGATGCCGTTATCCTGATAGGCATTGTGCGAGGCCGAGATCATGACCCCGAGGTCTGCGCGCAGGGACGGGGTCAGCATACCGATAGCCGGCGTCGGCAGGGGGCCGACTAGGATCACATCCATGCCCATCGAAACGAAACCGGCAGTCAGCGCCGGCTCCAGCAGGTAGCCGGAAAGGCGGGTATCCTTGCCGATCACCACCCGGTGGCGGTGCGCACCGCGGCGGAAATAGCCGCCGGCCGCCGCTGCCAGTGCCAGCGCCGTCGTCGCGGTCATAGGCTCGCGGTTGGCGATGCCGCGGATACCGTCGGTGCCGAAAAATTTACGGCTCATGCTCCGGTCCTGCCTCCCGGTCCTGCTTTCCGGTACTGCTTCCCGGTATTGACTTTCGGTCCGGGCCGTTCGGGCGCAGTCCTATACGATCGCCGGGCCTTCTGCCATCCCGGGTTTCGATCCTCCCGCAGGCCGCGGCATGGCATATCCCGCGATCCGCAGCGCCACGCGGGTCTCAGCGACATCGTGGACGCGCAGGATCGCGGCGCCCTGTTGCGCCGCCAGCACCGCCGCCGCCGTAGACGCCGCCAGCCGGACGCCCGCTGCCGACGACAACGCCGCCAGCTTGCGCGATGCGCCGACGCAGACCGGATAGCCGAGGGCGGCCAGCCTGTCGAGATTGTGCAGCAGCGCGAGATTGTGCCGGTGAGTCTTGCCGAATCCGAGGCCCGGATCGACGGCAATCTGCGATCTCAGCAGACCGGCGGCCAGGAATCGTTCGGCCTGTTCTTCCAGCGTATCGACGACTTCTGCGACGACATCGCCGTAACGGGGATCGTCGTTCATCGTCGCCGGATCGCCTTTCATATGCATCAGGATAACCGGCGCCGCGCCGTGCCGGACCGCTTCGAAGCTGTCCGGGTCGTGGGTCAATGCGCTGACATCGTTGACGATCGCCGCGCCGGCGCCGAGCGCGGCGCGCATGACGGAAGCGTTGCGCGTGTCGATCGATACGGTCCGGCCGTCCGCCGCGAGGCGGTGCAGGGCCGGCATGATCCGTTCGAGTTCGACCTCCGGTGCGACCGGCGCGGCGCCGGGCCGGGTCGATTCGCCGCCGATGTCGATAATATCCGCGCCGGCCTCGATCAGCCGCCCGGCATGGGCCAGCGCCGCATCGGGCGATTCGTAGAGGCCGCCGTCCGAAAAACTGTCCGGCGTGAGATTGAGAATGCCCATCAGGGCCGGGCGGCCGGCGGGTAGCAGGTCGGGCCATCGGGGGGCCGGGTCGGGGGAGGGCAAGGGACCTGCTCTGCGAACGAAG
>FZLR01000142.1 GCA_900197615.1 Rhodospirillaceae bacterium Spongia-Bin9 | reverse complement strand
GGCCGAAGCGGCCCTTGGGTCACGCCGGCGACCGGCGTTTCGGGATCGAGCAGCGCCGCCAGTTCGCGCCCGCGCGCCGCCGACCGCCCAAGCGCCGCAGCTGCACCTTCGGCTTTGCCTTCCGGCCAGCCGGGCAGCGAAATGCGCGGCCATTCCATGCGCAATGCGCCGGCGTTGGCCGAACGGTAGGCAGGATCGTGCAGTGTGGCGAGGACATGGTGAAACAGGTCTTCGACGCCGAGGCCCAGACGCTTTAGGTAGCAATGCGCCGCTTCCGTCAGATTGGCCCGGCGCGCGCCGGCGCCGTTACCGCCGAGATCGTCGTCGCGGAGCCATACAGGAAAGAAACTGGAAAGGCCGTTGCCGAAATTATCGGCGAGATGGCAGACCGGGGTTCCGCGCGAATAGATTTCTTTGGCGTCCCGTTCGCGCGCTTCGATCCACAGGTTGCCTTCGAATATCTGCCGCCGGTAATCGGTGCGCTTCTCATCCAACAGCTTCGTCTCCGCTTCCCAATATAGCCAGCGGATGTCGAACGGCCGGTAAGCGAAGCGGACGAAACCGGTCTCATCCGGACCGCCGCGCGCCAGCAGCGCATTGCGCACCGCACCGCCGTCAAAGCGGGCCGTATCGCGCATGACGGGCGGGTAGCGCCGCGCGATCTCTTCGTGGCTCAACACCGGGTTGAAATAGTCGGCTATTCGCGCCCGGAGCCGGTCGAGGTCGGTATCGACCAGAAAGCCGTTGCGGCTGGTCTTGACGCCGGGGAAGGATGCCGGAAACAGGTCGGGCAGCGAAGGCCAGTCGAACCAGTCCGCGCTCGTCGTCGTGCGCACAAACGGCAGGCCGAGCGGCAGTTTCGGTTCGATCCGTTCGTACAGTGCGGCCGGTTCCTTCTCCGCCGTTTCCAGCAGCGCCGCCCGCTTTGTCTGCCCCCACAAATGTCGGAAACCCACTGCTCGGGCCGGCGTATGCTCCGGCTTGCGCACCAGCGTCGCGATGGCGGCGCCGACCTGAATGCCGACCGGGTCGCCCTCGGTCGAAAAGATGCTCGGGTCGGGCGAGCCGTCCGGCGCGACCTTGCCGGTCTTGTACTTGTCGCCGTTCAGGCAATCGATCCGCACCGCATCGAACGCTTCCAGATAGCGCTCCCGCATTGCCGTGAAAGACAGGCCATCGAGCCAGGAATAGTTCGAGATGAAGCAGACGACGCCTTGACCCGTTTTCTCGGCGATCCGCCTTTCAGCCATGCGGAAGAAGCGGACATAGAGATCGTTCAGGCCCTGGCCTTCCGGTTTACGGACGCGCTTCGGCACGCGGTATGCGTTCGAAAGCTCCCGCTCCTCCTCGATCGCGACGCCTGCAAATCCGTTGTAAGGCGGATTGCCCAGGATCACGAGGATTGGCGTGTCCTGCTTCACCCGCTCCGCCCGGTCGCGCTCTTCTTCCAGTTCGGGGAAAGGCAGCGGTTTGGACGTGCGCGGTTCCCAGCCTGTCAGCGCGTTGGTGAGGTAGACGCCGGCGCGTTCGGTCTCGTCGTCGGCCAGCGGCGCGTCGAGCTCCTGCATGGTCAGGCCGACCTGGAGATGGGCGACGACGAAGGGCGCGGGCATGATCTCGAAACCGAACACCCGCCCGGTCGCCGCCTGCTTCACCCGCGCGCCGGTGAGCGCGCCAAGCCCCTGGCCTTCGAGATTGGCCGCGATCCGGCGCAGCACTTCGGCGAGATACGCGCCCGTCCCGCAGCACGGATCGAGCACGTAGACATTCTCCGCCGCCAGCCCGTCGGGGATATCGAGATCGTCCTTCAGCGCCTTGTCCACCCGCGCGACCATGTAGCGGACGACTTCGCTCGGCGTGTACCAGACGCCGAGCTGCTTGCGCAGCGCCGGATCGAAGGCTTCGAGGAACGGCTCGTAGAAATAGGGCACCGCCTCGCCCTCGGCGAAGCGGGCGAAGAAGGCCGGCCGGTCGACCCTGTCCAGCGCGGCGGCGGTCCAGTCCAGCACTTCGACGAGGCCGAGCGGTTGCAGCCGGCCGGGATCTGAAAGCTGCTGGAACAGGGCCCGCAGCACCGGCGCGCGCAAATGCCAGACCGCGGTGCGCCAGTCGAACCGACCTGCCGGCAATGGCGTCTGCCGCGCCCAGAGCACCCAGGCGGAGAAGACGCCGTAGAACAGGGTTTGGACCAGCGTCGAATGGAAGAAGCGCGCGCCCTTGTCGCCCTCGAAGCGCACGCCCAGCGCCTCCTCCAGCGCCGAGCGCACGGCCTTGAGCGAAGGCGCATCGCCGGCCGCCTCGACACGGGCCAGCCCGTCGCGCGCATAGGAGGCGAGCAGCCACGCCAGGTCTTTCGGTTCGGCAAGCGCCGCCCGGTGCGACAGGGCGCGGGCGAGATATTCGCCCAGGCCCGCGCCGGCCGCATTGGCAAAGGCGCGCGGCTTTTCCAGCTTGCGCCAGAAGTCTTCTGCGCTCTCCGCCAGCCGGAAGGTTTCGAGCTTCGCGGCGCGGCCCGCCGCGTCTTCGCCCAGCAGCACGAAGTCGCGCAGGTTCGTCACCAGCACCAGCCGATAGCGGCCCCAATAGCGGCTGACCTGTGCGCTGTCCGCGGTCAGCCAGGCGTCGTCGTCGGCCGGCTTGACCTCGACCGCGCCGCGTTCCGGCGCCTGGCTCTCGCGGGGCCGGCCCTTCTGGACCTGCTTCGCCGCGAAGAGGCCGAAATCCGGGTGGCCCGCGCCCCGGTCGGCAAGGTTGCCGACGCAGAACACCTTCGGCTTGAGCGCCGCGCCCACCGCGTTCAACAGGTTGGCGAGCGGCGTGTAGTTCGACAGCTCCCCGGTCCCGCCGCCGGACGCGCGGATCCGCGCAAGATCGGCAAAGTAAGCCTCGACCGCTTGCGCCGGTTTCTCGTTCGTTCCCGCCATGGCCGCTCTTGTGGCGGAGCGCGGCGCAGGGCGCAAGTGTCCTTCTGCTTCGCGGCTCAACGGCGCGTTACGGCCGCACGCTCCGCTGGCGTCGGCGAAGGAACTGCGATAGCTTCGCGCCATGAGCGGGACGGAAATCATCTTCGAGGTCAGCGAGGACGAGCTGGACGGCGGCTATTCGGCCAGCGCGCTCGGTTTCGGCATCCACACCGAGGGTGACACGATCGAAGATCTGCGCCGCAACGTCAGGGAAGCCGTGGACTGCTACTTCGACGACGGCATGGAGCGTCCGCGCCCGATCCGGCTGGGTTAGGCGAAGGTGCGCCAGCGTGGCTCGCATGTGCGCGTCACGACGCGGGAAGGCGGCGAGCACCATGAGGTCATCCCGCTGCACGATCCGATAAGGCCGAAGACCCTGTCGAGCATTCTGAAGAGCGTCGCCCGGCATCGCGGCATCGGCGTCGAAGAGTTGTTGCGCAGGCTCGACTTGCGCTAGCCGCATCTCGCCTCGCGCCCGAACGCCGCGTTGCGCCGGCGGTCGCGGGCGGGTAAACGCCACCTGCAATTCCGACATCCAAATCCCAATTTCCCAGGGGAGAGCAGACGATGCGCGTCTATTACGATCGCGACGCCGACGTGAACCTGATCAAGGGCCGGAAGGTCCTGATCGTCGGCTACGGCTCGCAGGGCCATGCCCACGCCATGAACCTGCGGGATTCGGGCGTCTCCGACACCGCCGTCGCCCTGCGCGAGGGTTCGGCGACGCGCAGGAAGGCCGAGGAGGCCGGCTTTACGGTCTACACGCCGACCGAAGGCGCCGAATGGGCCGACGTCGTCATGATGCTGACGCCCGACGAGCTCCAGGGCGACATCTATGCCGACGAGCTGCACGGCAACATGAAGGACGGCGCGGCGCTGGCCTTCGCCCACGGCCTCAACATCCATTTCAACCTGATCGAGCCGCGGGCCGACCTCGACGTCTTCATGATCGCGCCCAAGGGGCCGGGCCATACCGTGCGCTCGGAATATGTGCGCGGCGGCGGCGTGCCGTCGCTGGTCGCCGTCGCCAGCAACGCCTCGGGCAACGCGCTGGAACTGGCGCTGTCCTACGCCTCGGCCATCGGCGGCGGCAAGGCGGGCATCATCGAGACGACGTTCAAGGAGGAATGCGAGACCGACCTGTTCGGCGAACAGGTCGTGCTGTGCGGCGGCCTCGTGGAACTGATCCGCGGCGGCTACGACACCCTCGTCGAGGCCGGCTATGCGCCGGAAATGGCGTATTTCGAGTGCCTCCACGAAGTCAAGCTGATCGTCGACCTGATCTACGAGGGCGGCATCGCCAACATGAACTATTCCGTCTCCAACACCGCGGAGTACGGCGAGTACCGCAGCGGGCCGCGCATCGTCACCGACGAAACGCGGGCCGAAATGAAGCGTGTGCTCGAGGACATCCAGAGCGGCCGTTTCACCCGGGAATGGATGCTGGAGAACCGGGTCAACCAGACCAGCTTCAAGGCCACCCGGCGCCGAAACGACGCCCATCCCATCGAGGAGGTCGGCCGGAAACTGCGGGCGATGATGCCGTGGATTTCGGAAGGCGCCCTCGTCGACAAGAGCAAGAACTAGCGCGGTCCGTCCGGTCGGATACTGAATGTCCCGGCTTGCTAGACGGCCGGATTTAAGTAATAACCGGTACTGGATTCGTTTGGGCGGCGGTATCCTGGCCGCCGGCGTTGGAAGCCGGCGGTTCGGCGACATACCGGCGCGTCCGAAGGCAATTCGGCGGACGGGTCGGGAGGTGTGCGCTGCAAGGTATCCGACACGCTGGCGACCCTGTTGCGGATGGCGCGGTTCATCCGAGGATTCCCGCTTCGACGGTCCGTCGCGTTTATGTCATAATTGCCGGCGATTAAGGGCTGCTGCGATCGCATCTAGTTGTATTTCCGGTCTGTCGCGACAGCGCAGCCTGTGGCGGGAATCCGGCCGGCGAGCCGGTTGCCCATACCCGGAGCGCGACGATCGCGGCAGAAATACTGGAGGGGAATGACCAATATGCTGACAGGACTGCTCGGTCTCATGTCCGCCGACATGGCCATCGACCTGGGTACGGCGAACACCCTGGTCTATGTCAAGGGCCGGGGCATTATCCTGAACGAACCCTCCGTCGTCGTCCTGCGGGAAACCAAGGGCCGGCGCGAAGTCCTGGCCGTGGGCGACGAAGCCAAGCTGATGCTGGGCCGGACGCCCGGCAACCTGCACGCCATCCGCCCGCTGCGCGACGGCGTCATTGCCGACTTCGACGTCGCCGAGGAAATGATCAAGCACTTCATCCGCAAGGTGCACAACCGGCGCAGCTTCGCCGCCCCTCAAATTATCGTCTGCGTCCCCTCGGGCTCCACCGTCGTCGAACGGCGCGCCATCCATCAGTCCTGCACCAGCGCCGGCGCCAGCCGGGTCTATCTGGTCGAAGAGCCCATGGCGGCGGCGATCGGGGCCGGCCTGCCGGTGACCGAGCCGACCGGGTCCATGGTCGTCGATGTCGGCGGCGGCACGACGGAGGTGGCGGTCCTCTCGCTCGGCGGCATCGTCTACGCCCGGTCCGTCCGGGTCGGCGGCGACAAGATGGACGAAGCGGTGATCGGATACATCCGCCGCAACCATAACGTCCTGATCGGCGAATCCAGCGCCGAGCGGATCAAGATGGAAATCGGTTCGGCCGCCGTGCCGAAGGATGGCGAGGGCAAGATGCTGTCGGTCAAGGGCCGCGACCTGATGAACGGCGTGCCGAAGGAACTGATCCTGTCAGAGGCCCAGATCGCCGAAGCCCTCTCCGAACCGGTCGGCCAGATTATCGAAGCCGTGAAAACGGCCCTGGAACACACGGCGCCGGAACTGGCGGCCGATATCGTCGACAAGGGCATCATGCTCACCGGCGGCGGCGCCCTCCTCGGCAATCTCGAAATCGTCCTGCGGCAGGCGACCGGCCTGCCCGTCTCCATTGCCGACGATCCCCTTTCCTGCGTTGCCCTGGGCACGGGCCGCTGCCTGGAAGATCTGCGCAGCCTCAAGTCGGTTCTGGCGACATCGCCCTAACGGCAGCGGGGCAGGCAGGGTCGCGTGGCGCGCAGGCGGAGAGGAAAACCCAAGGGACGCGGCCATCCGCTCCGCACAGGGAGCCTGCTTGCCGCCCTGCGCCTGTGGACACGCCGTTTCGCCATCCTCGCCATGGTCCTGGTGGCCGGGTCGCTGATCGCCATCGACCGCATCGAATCGCCGGTTACCCGGGATATCCGCTCGGGCGTGACCGATCTGTTCGCCCCGTTCATCGAGACCGTGTCGGCGCCGTTCCATGCTGCGGCCGAGTGGTTCGACGCCTTCGAATCCAACGCAACCGTGCGCGAACGCAACGCCGAACTGGTGCAGGAGATCGAGCGCCTGCGCCTGGCGCTTCAGGAAATGCCTGCACTGCAGAAGGAAAACCGGCGGCTGCGGGCGCTCGTCAACGCCGGCAGACGTATCGAGGGCCAGCATCTGACGGCAACCGTGGTCTCCGATACGGGCGGTCCCTACGTCCGGTCGCTTCTGGTCCGCGCGGGATCGGCCGACGGAATCCGGCGCGGCATGGCAGTTATCAACGCGAACGGCTTCATCGGCCGGATCGTGGAAATCGGCCGCCACGCCTCGCGCGTCCTGCTGGTCACCGATCTGAATTCCCGCCTGCCGGTCCGGCTCGAGGCATCGGGGCTTCGGGCGCTGCTGACCGGCACCAACGGCCGGCGCATGCAGTTGACCTATGTGCCGCCGAATGTGAGCGTTGCGGTCGGCGCGCTGATCGTGACTTCCGGCCATGGCGGGGTGCTGCCTCCCGGTATTCCGGTCGGACGGGTCGACAGCGTCGGCCGCGACACGATTCTGGTGCGCCCGCTGGTGAACTGGAACCGGCTGACCTTCGTTCGCATCATCGACTACCGGACGCCCGGGCTGGTCGGGGACGCGCCTGACGACCATCGGCAACAAGAGGTGGGCCGGCGCGCGGAAACGCCATGAGCGAACCGATCCAACGCGCCATCGACCGGGCCGTGCGCCGGTCGTTTCCGATGGCGACCGCCGCGGTCGCGTCGCTGGCCGGGGTGATTGCCGTGCCCGCGCCCGACTACAACCAGATTGCGCCCGCCTTTACCCTGATCGCCGTCTATTGCTGGTCGGTCTGGCGTCCGGGTCTCCTGCCATTGCCCGGCGTATTCCTGGTCGGCCTGTTCGAAGACCTGCTGCGCGGCCTGCCGCTCGGCCTGACGGCCCTGATGCTGCTGGCGGCGGCCGGGTTCGTACAGAGCCAGCGCGGCTTCGTTTTCGGCCGGTCGTTCACCCTGTTCTGGCTGGTCTTCGGCCTGTTGACGATCGTCTGGATGGCGGTCGAATGGCTGGCCATGTCGCTTCTGCTCTGGCAGCTGCTCAACCCGGACGCCGCCGTTTTCCGCTACCTGTTGACCTTCGGCCTCCTGCCGGTCGGCGCTGCGATGCTGCTGTTCGTGCAGCGCAGCGGCATGCAAAACGTGTAAGCCATGCCGATCTCGGAAAATATCGAGCAGAACCGGAAATTCACGCGCCGGCTGGTCCTGCTCATGAGTCTCAAGGGTTTGGCCCTGGGCGGGTTGATCGCCCGCATGTACCAGCTTCAGGTCAGCGACTCCGAGCGCTACACGACGCTCGCCGAAGAGAACCGTATCAACACCCGCCTGCTGCTCCCGCTGCGCGGCCGGATCTTCGACCGGCACGGCCGGCCGATCGCCGTCGACGAAGAGGATTACCGGGTCGTCATGGTGGCGGAGAAGACCGGCAATGTGCAGCGGACGCTCGACCGCCTGGCCAGAATAATGGAGCTGAGACCCGAGGAGCGCGACCGGGTGGTCCGCGAAGTCCGCCGGCGCCGCCGATTCCTGCCGGTCACCATCGCCAGCGGCCTGACGTGGGAAGAAGTGGCGCGGATGGAGGTGAACGCGCCGGACCTGCCGGGCGTGCTGACCGAGCGGGGCTATACCCGGGTCTATCACTATGGCGAACTGGTCTCCCATCTGGTGGGCTATGTCGGCCCGGTGACCGAGCAGGAGCAGAAGAGCGACCCGGACCGGCTGCTCAAGATTCCCGAATTCCGGATCGGGAAGCAGGGCGTCGAGAAAACCTACGACCGCAGGCTGCGCGGCCGTGGCGGCACCCAGCGCGTCGAGATCAACGCGTCGGGCCGCATTCAGCGCGAACTCGGCCGCAAGGAAGGCACGCCCGGCGATGATCTTCACATGACGATCGATATAGCGCTTCAACGCGCCGCGCTGAAACTGGTCCGGCCGCATCGCGCCGGCTCGGTCGTCGTCATGGACATCCATACCGGCGACGTCCTCGTCATGGCATCGACGCCCGGTTACGATCCGAACCTGTTCATCCAGGGCCTGCGCTCCAAGACCTGGCGGGCCTTGCAGGCGAACCGGCTCGGTCCGCTGCTCAACAAGGCGGTTTCGGGCCAGTACGCGCCCGGATCGACTTTCAAGATGGCGGTGGCCCTGGCCGGCCTCGAATCCGGCGCGATCGACGGGTCGTCCGGTTCCTTCTGCAACGGTGTCTTCCGGCTGGGCCGGGCGAAATTCCATTGCTGGAAGAAAGGCGGCCACGGCCAGGTCGCGCTGCACGACGCCATCAAGCAATCCTGCGACGTCTATTTCTACGAACTGGCGCTTCGCCTCGGCATCGACCGGATCGCCGAAACGGCGCGCAGGCTGGGGATCGGAGTCCCGACCGGCATCGACCTGCCGGCCGAGAAACAGGGCACCATGCCGACCAAGGCGTGGAAGCGCGGCTATTTCAGCGACAAGCGCAACAAGCCATGGTTCCCGGGCGAAACCGCAATCGCCGGGATCGGACAGGGCTATGTCCTGGCGACGCCGCTGCAACTTGCCGTCATGACCGCCCGGATGGCCAATGGCGGATTCGCCGTCACGCCGCGCCTGGTAGCCGACCGGCCGGCCGGCAACCGCGCCGGCTATCGGCGGGCGGCGGACAAGTTCCGCCATCTGGGGTTCAACGAAGCGAACCTGAGACGGATCGGCGACGCCATGTCTGCGGTGACCAACGAAACCGGCGGCACCGCCTTCTGGACCCGAATCGTCGAAGAGGGCATGGAAATGGCCGGAAAAACCGGCACATCCCAGGTGCGCCGCATCACGGCGGCCGAACGCGCCCGCGGCATCGTCAAGAACGAAGACCTGCCGTGGCACCGCCGCGACCACGCGCTCTTCGTTGCCTACGCGCCGCTGGACGATCCGCGCTTTGCGTGCAGCGTGCTCGTCGAGCATGGCCTACGACCGCAGGCTGCGCGGCCGTGG
>FZLR01000250.1 GCA_900197615.1 Rhodospirillaceae bacterium Spongia-Bin9 | reverse complement strand
CCGCCGGATGCCGCGAGCCCCGACACATGTCGCCGGCCCGACACCATCGCCGGGTCCGGCTCTTCCGTCACCGGCGCGTGGGGGATACACCCTCCCGACGCGCCGGCCCCTGCTTCCCGACAAGGAGCCTCCTCATGACCGCGCAGACCCTTCCCGACAACCCGAACTTCGTATTCGTGCCCGCCTACGATGTCGAGACCGACGTCCAGCAGATCCGCATTGTCATTGAGGGCCTGGCCGGGCATGTCCCGACCGCGCTCATCGCGCTCACGCTGGAAGATGCTCAATCAATTTGTGACAAGCTGAACCGGAGGCTCGGCTATGACCGCGAGGACTGGATGGCCATGGCCGCCGCCTCCATGCGCGCCGAGGACGACGATCCAGAGAGCGGGGCCTGGCACTGAGCGGTAAGTGCAAAGCGGCGACCGGAACCGCTGGCGCAACGGCTGTGCCTGCCGGTCTGCCAATCATTGTCATAAGCCCCCGGGCAGGAAGGTGTCGAGCGCTCGATGATGAAATACGAGAAGACGCGCGCAACACCGGAATCGCCAAAAGCGGTGGGATACAGGGAAGCGCGGATGGGGCGGTCGGGTGGACGGCGCGCCTTCTTCGCTGGACGCTGAGCGAGGCCGATGATGAACGACCCTCATGTGGTAGCCCTGAACTACCGCATCGATCACGGCGATACGATCGATTACAGCCATGCAGAGCCCCTTGAACGGGAGGAACCGGGCTTTCGTGTGACCGTCAAGGACAGGAAGGTGAGGTTCGAACTCAAGGAGCATTACGCGACGGAGGAGCAGGCGAGGGAAGCCATCGCAGAATACATCCGTGTGTGGGAGTTCGACGCCACCCTGAAACACTGCAATTTCGAGGCATTCCGATTGGTATTCGAGACGCCGGAGATCGTCGATCGAAAGCCAACGCCCGGCCGGATAAGCCTTGTGGCGCGCGGCGCTGCCGGATTTGCCTCACTCTCGGTGAGCGTGCAGGAACGACCTCCCGCCTATCCCGAACCGCCGTCCGACATTGCCCTCAACCCGGATGCCAAGACGATGCATCAGCGCTATCTGGGTTATCGGAGCGGCCGCGAGCCGCTGGCCAGCATGGCGAACTTTTGCCTGACTGTCCTCGAAGCCTCCACCGGAAAACAGAGAGGGATGCGCGCCGGCGCTGCCAGGATATACAATGTCGACAAGCGGATTCTGGACAAGATCGGTGAGTTGTCGGCGCACAGGGGCGGCACGGAAGCGAGAAAGGCGGGTGGCCTCGCGACAGAATTCAGTTCCGAGGAACGTCATTTCCTGGATCGGGCGCTGAACACAATCATCCGTAGGGTCGCACAAAGGGAACTCACACCGAAAGGCGATCTGCCGAAGATTTCGTGGTCGGATCTGCCGCCGATCGAAAGCCGCGCAAAGCGAACTCCGAAGAGCGGGAAATAGAGGAAGTTCCTGGAACGCAATAACATGCCGGCGATCATTGGCTGCGAGGAGACGGCAAGGCTGTGCATCCGACATGGCGGTGACGGTGCCGCCCGTTCTCCGATTGCGAGCCGCCGACAACGATCCTACGGAGGGCTGAGTTCGAACGCCCTCTGTCGTCATGAAGCCCACCCTGCCTCCGCGTCGTTTCGGATGACCGCCCTGCTGCGCTGCCGGCCCGGCGCCGACGGCCAGCAAGGTGTCACTTGCGCTACCTGTTGCACTTATGACGTTCATATCCGATTATCCGTCCGCATGAAGGAGGTGCCGGAATGGAAACGAAGACAGCGGTGGAAACGACCTGCGGAATTCCGAGCGAACGCGATGCGGCGCTGGCGAAAAGGGCAGGCCGGGCGCTGGAGACGCTGGCCGACAGCGCGCAGCCGGTGTCCGCCCGCTTCGGCAACGAGACCGTGGATGTCCCGGCGCCGGCGCTGCGCCTGCTCCTGGAAATCCTCGACCGGATGGCGCATGGCAAGGGCGTTGCGCTCACGTCCCTTCATGCCGAACTGACCACGCGCCAGGCGGCCGAGCTGTTGCAGGTGTCGCGGACGCATCTGGTCAAGCTTCTCGACGACGGGCGGATACCCTGCCGGATGGTCGGCTCGCACCGCCGCGTCCGCGCCGAGGATATCCTCGCCTGGCGCCGCGAGACTGGGCTTCGCCGCCGCGAGGCACTCGACGATCTCACCGCGCGCGACCAGGAACTCGGCCTGCAATAGCCGATGATCGCCCCAACGGCGTTGCTCGACGCCAACGTCCTCTATCCGGC
>FZLR01000310.1 GCA_900197615.1 Rhodospirillaceae bacterium Spongia-Bin9 | reverse complement strand
AGCGCTACATGACGGCGCATGTCGAGGTGAACTGCCGCCCCGGGACGGTGGAGCAATACCGGTCCCTGCTCAGGCTGCACATCCTGCCGGAGC
>FZLR01000049.1 GCA_900197615.1 Rhodospirillaceae bacterium Spongia-Bin9 | reverse complement strand
CCGTTGTATCGATGCCGGCCTGCTGGCCGACGATCCGGACCGGCTGCGCGCGACTGCGGCCGGCCGCCAGCGCCTGAACGCCGTGCTCGCCGCAATCCTGAATTGAGTCGCCCGCGCGCAGCGCGCTCAGTTCGTGCCGATGGCGAAGCTGGTGCGCGGCGGGTCGATGACGCGGAAGCCCCGGCGCGTCACCTCCAGGACCGCGAGGCCGCGCTCTATCAGGCCGTTGCCGCCGAACCGGAAAATCCCGTCCGCACCCAGAAAGCCGTCCGGGTCGGTAAGCGCCCGCCGGGTAAAGGGATTGCCTTTCGGGCGGGCCCGTTCGGCCAGCGCGGCGGCCAATGCGATGGCGTCGTAGGCCATGCTGGCAAACCGGTCCGGCTTTGCCTTGAACGTTTTCTCGTAACGTCCGGCGAAGCGGGCGCTGACTGCCGGCTCCGGCGCCGCGAACCAGCCCCCGCGCAGGACATTCTCCGAATGCAGGCTGGGATCGTTCCAGTTCGAAATGCCGAGAAACTGGTAATCCGGAGGCAGCACATCGTTCAGAGCCAGCAGGCCGGCAACGGTGCGCAAACGGTCGCCGCCGGCGTGGATCAGTACGGCCCGGTAGGGCGGCTCTTCGGCGAAGGCTTCGATCCGCTTCCTTACCTGCGCTATCTTGCCGGAGTAAAAGGCCGTGCGGCCGATCTCCGCGCCATGGCGCAGGGCGGCAGCCTCGGCATACATGACGATGCGCTCGCCGGTCGCCGACGCCGGCGCCAGCACGCCGATTTCCGTGAAGCCGTTTGCGGCGGCATGGCGGACGATGCGGTCGACCTGCTGGCGCAGCGGAAAGCTCAGCAGAAACGCGTTCCCGCCGGCCACGCTCTCGCTGTTCGAGAAGGCGATCACGTTGATTTTTGCGCTCGCGGCGCGGCGTTTCGCGGCGGCAACCGCCTCGCGAAACAACGGGCCGACGATCAGCCGGGCGCCTGCGGCAATCGCCTTGCGCGCCGCTGCGGACGCGCCTTCCGCCGTACCTGCGGTATCGAAGGACAGGACGGTCAGCCGCTTGCTGCCCGATTCCATGACCGCCATATGCGCGGCGTCTTCCATGGATTTGCCGACCTCGGCGTAGCGGCCGGAAAGCGGCAGGAGCAGGGCGACCTTGACCTGCGCCGTCGCGCCGGCAACCGGATCCGGCTGCCGGCCGGCCGACCCGGTCTTGCCCTTGGGGGCGCAGGCGGCTACGGCGAATGCGAGCATTAGAATCGCCAGGAGCGTTGCGACCGGCCGGTACGGCACCCGAGTCGCGGGGCCGGCTGCGCGGCCCTTTCGGGTCTCCGCCTTTATGGGCGGACCTGCATAGGCTACCGTCACCTGTCGCTCCCGTTTCTCCCGGCCCTGACGAGATGGTCCGAAGCCATGTATCCGACGCCTTCCGGTCAAGGTAGTGACTGCCTGAATTGTTGTAAACGCTAGGTTACGGCCGATGACCGAACCGTCGCACGAAGCCGCGCCGCCGTCCGCCACACCTCTCGCGCCGGGCTTGCATCTGGTGGCGACGCCGATCGGCAACCTGCGCGACATCACCCTGCGCGCGCTCGACACGCTGGCGCAGGCGGACATCGTTGCCTGCGAGGACACGCGGGTGACCGGCCGGCTGCTTGCCCATTTCGGCATTGAGGCCCGGCTGCGGGCCTACAACGACCACAACGCCGCCCGGCAGCGCCCGGCGATTATTGAAGCGCTGAATGCGGGCAAGAGTGTGGCGCTGGTCAGCGACGCCGGCTCGCCGCTGGTTTCCGATCCCGGATACCGGCTGGTCCGCGACGCCATCGCAGCGGGCCACCCGGTCGAGTCGGTGCCGGGCCCGACTGCGGCGATCGCCGCCCTCCAGGTCTCCGGCCTGCCGACCGACCGGTTCCGCTTTGTCGGTTTCCTCGCGCCGAAAGACGCGAAACGCCGTCGGCAGATCGAGGCGCTGGCCGGTGAGCCGGGCACCCTGATTTTTTTTGAGAGCGGGCCGCGGCTCGCGGCAAGCCTGCGCGCGATGGCGGACATATTGGGCGACCGGCCCGCGGCAGTGGCGCGCGAGCTGACCAAGCGCTTCGAAGAAGTCCGGCGCGGCGCGCTGCCGGAACTGGCGGCGGCGTGGGAAACCGCGCTGAAGGGCGAGATCGTCATCGTCGTGGGCGGCCGGCCGGATGAGGCGGCCCGCGATCCGGAAGCCGACCCGGCGTTCGGAGAAGACCTCGACGCCATGATCCTTGCCGGAATCGAAGCCGGCGAGAGCGTCAGATCGGTCGCCGCCGCCGTCGCCGGGCAGACGGGGACACCGCGGCGCACCGTCTACCAGCGCGCGCTTGCCTTGTCGCAGCGGCGAGACCGGCCCGCATGACGGAGAAACGCCGGCGCGCGCGTCGTGCAGGATTGCGCGCCGAGGCAGTCGCTGCATGGTATCTGCGCTGCAAGGGCTACGGGATCGAAGCGCAAAATCTGCGCACGCCGCTCGGCGAGATCGACATCGTGGCGCGGCGCGGCGGCACGCTCGCCATCGTCGAGGTCAAGCGCCGGCCGGATGCGGGCGAACTCGGCAGCGCGGTCCCGCCGGCCCAGCAGCGCCGGCTGGTCAACGCCGCCAACTGGCTCCTCTCGGCCCGGCCGGGGCTGGCGGGGATCACCGTCCGTTTCGATGTCGTACTGGTCACGCCGCGCCGCCTGCCGCTACATTTGCCCAATGCGTGGCAGGCCTGACGGAGAAGGGATGACCGGTTCGAACGATACGCCGCGCTATCGCGCCTTCGCCGACCCCGACGCCGCGGAAGCCTGGCTGGCGGCCTTGGCCGGCGTGTCGGACGACGCCATCGACCTGACCGGGGCGTGCCTGGCGCTCGGCGCGCTGGAGCGGCCTTGGCAATCGCTCGACCGGGAGATCGACCATCTCGCCCGGCTGGCCGAAGACCTGCACCGCACGGCGCCCGGCCCGGAACCGGCGCTGCCGGCGCGCGCCGAGGCCATCGCCGCCGTCCTGTTCGGCAGGCACGACTATCGCGGCGATACCGAGACCTACGACGACCTGCGCAACGCCAACCTGCTCGCGGTGATCGAGCGCCGCCGCGGGCTGCCGATCGCGCTGAGCATCCTCTATCTCCATCTGGCCCGCGCCCTGGGCTGGCCGGCCGAGGGCGTCAATTTCCCCGGTCATTTCCTGGTCCGTCTCAGCGACGGGCCGGCGCGGCTGATGGTCGACCCGTTCGATGGCGGCCGGACGATCGGGACCGGCGCCCTGCGCGCCCTGCTGAAACTGGTCGAGGGCGAGGACGCGGAACTGAAATCGCATCACCATGCCCCGGCGTCGAACCGCGACATCCTTCTGCGCCTGCAGAACAACATCAAGCTCCGGCAGATCCAGGCCGGCCGGCTGGACGACGCCCGCACGACCGTGGAGCGGATGCTGCTCTACGCGCCCGACCGCGCTGCGCTGTGGCATGCGCTGGGCGTGCTGAACGCCGAGACCGGCCGCCCCAAGGCCGCCCTGGATGCCCTCGGCCGGGTGGCCGGCCTCGACAGTGCCGGCGTCTGGCAGCGCCAGGTGGCCCGGCTGATGCAAAGCCTGCGCCGCAAGCTGAACTAAGGATGGAGCGGCGGCGCCGTCTACGGACTTTCCGGTTCCGCGAGATACCCCTCGGCGTCGAGCGGCCAGAAGGGGTTGTGCGCGACCTCCCAGACATGGCCGTCCGGATCGGCGTAGTAGCCGGAATAGCCGCCCCATTCGGCTTCCTGCGGTCGTTTGAGCGCGGTGGCGCCCGCCGACAGCGCGGCAGCGAAGGCGGCGTCCACGTCTTCCGGCGCGGCGTAATTCTGCGCCAGGGCCATGGCCCCGATGCCGAGCTCGGCACCGGCCCGGCCCTGGTCTTGCGCCAGCGCCGCCTTTCCCGTCAGGCCGAGCATGAGGCCCTTCAGGCGGTAGAATTTCACGCCCGGCATTTCCTGCGCGACCTGCCAGCCGAGGGTCTCGTAGAAGGCGCCGGACCGTTCGAGGTCGTCGACGCCGAGCGCGATCAGGGTGACCCGCTGTGCCGACAGCCGCTGCGCCAAGGCTTCCTCCCCGTCCGTGGTGGCCCCGCCGGCGGCTACACCTTCTCCAGCGCCTGCTCCAGATCGGCGATCTGGTCGGCGGCGGTCTCGATGCCGCAGGACAGGCGGACCAGGTTCTTCGGCGTCGGCGAGTCCGGCGTTTCGACCACGGCGCGGTGCTCGATCAGGCTCTCGACGCCGCCCAGCGAGGTCGCCGGTATGAACAGGCGGGTCGAGCGGGCGAGCGTGTTGGCTCCGTCGTAGCCGCCGGCGACGAGCAGCGAGAGCATGCCGCTGAACCCGCCGGTCATCTGCTTTTTCGCAATGGCGTGGCCGGGATGGTCTTCCAGCCCAGGATAGGCGACCTGCTCGATCTTCGGATGACCGACGAAATGCCGGGCGACCGCCATGGCGTTCTCGCACGATTTGTCCCAGCGCAGGGCCAGCGTGCGCAGGCCGCGCAGCAGCAGCCAGGCTTCGAACGGCCCCATGACGCCGCCGGAGTATTTGCGCACGGTGTCCAGTTCTTCCCAGCGGTCGTCCTTTTTCCGCGCCACCACCGCGCCTCCGGTGGCGTCGGAATGGCCGTTCAGATACTTAGTCGAGGAGTGGAAGACATAGTCGGCGCCGAGATCGAGCGGCCGTTGGGTCAGACCCGGCGCAACGGTGCTGTCCACGGCGAGCAGGGCGCCCGCGCCGTGCGCAACCTCCGCCGCTGCGGCGATATCGATGACATCCCATGTCGGGTTGGCCGGCGTCTCTATCCAGACCAATGCGGTTTCGCCGGGCCGGACCGCGGCCTCCAGCGCGCCGGGCTGCGTCTGGTCGAACAGGGTGAGGCCGATGCCGCGGGTCCGGGCGATGCGCTGCATCCAGGCCTGGGCGCCGAAATACATCATCTGCGGCGCAACGATATGCCGGCCGGTTTCGACCAGTTCGACCAGCGCCGCCACGCCGGCCAGGCCGGAAGCGAACAGCATTGCATCGGCGCCGCCGTCCAGCTTCGCCAGCAGGTCTTCGACCGGGGTGAAGTTCGGATTGCCGTAGCGCGTGTAAAAATATTCGCCGACGGGCTCGTAGTTGCTGTCCCGCGCGAAGGTCACCGCGGCGTGGATCGGCGGCGCCACGGCGCCGGTCGCCGGATCGAGATAGTGGCCGGCCTGGGCAAGCAGCGAGCGGATATCGTGGTTGGTTCGGCTCATGGGTCGTTCACCAGGCGTCGACGGTGCGCTTGCGGCCGGCGCGGGGCGGCGGCACGGGCAGGGCGCGGAGAGTTTTCGTGAGAATGTCGCGGGTGTCCGCGGGGTCGATCACGTCGTCGTACTCGAAGCGGCCGCCCACTTCCAGCGCCGTGTTCTGCTCCATCAGCCAGGCCGTCTTCTCCCGGATTGCGGCCTCGCGCTCGGCTTCGTCCGCGATCGCCTCGAAATCCTTCTTCCAGATGATCCGGGCCGCGCCCTCCAGCCCCATGCCGCCGAATTCCGCGGTCGGCCAGGCGACCAGCAGCGCCGGGTCCAGCGCCTTCGAGCCCATGACATAATATCCGAGGCCATACGCCTTGCGCATCACCACCGTGAGGCAGGGCACGGTGGCGTTGGCGAGCGCGACCAGAATCCGCGCGCTGTGCCGCACCAGCCCGGTCGTCTCGACCTCCGGGCCGACCATCAGGCCCGGCGTGTCGCACAGGATGACCATCGGGATGTCGTGGGCGTCGCACAGCTGGATGAAGCGGGCGATCTTGTCCGAAGTCGGGCTGTCGATGGCGCCGCCCAGGAACGTCGGCTGGCTGGCGACGACTCCGACCGGCAGGCCCTCCAGCCGTGCGAAGGCGGTGAGCGCTGCGCCGCCGAATTTCGGCCGCAGCTCCTGCACCGAGCCGATATCGAACAGATGATCGAGCACCCGGCGGACATTGTAGCCCTGCATCGGATCGTCGGGCACGATATCGCGCAGTCTCGTCACGTCGGGCGCACGACCCGGCCCGGCCGGACCCTGAAAATAGCCGAGCACCCGCCGGGCCATCCCGGCGGCCTCGGTATCGTCCTTGCACAGGATATCGACAGCGCCGGCCCGGACATGGACATCGACCGGGCCGATCTCCTCCGGCGTGGGTGTGTAGCCCAGCGCCTGCTGGACCAGCGCCGGCCCGGCCATGCCGATCACCGCCTGCTCGGTCGCGATCAGGATATCGCACATGCCGGCGAGATTGGCGTTGCCCGCGAAACAGCGCCCGGCGACGATGCCGACGGTCGGCACCAGGCCGGACAGGCGCGCGAAGTTGACGAAAGTCCGTGTGTCGCCGCGGGTCGAGGCGATCATGTCATGGGGCCGCGCGCCGCCGCCCTCCAGCCAGCTCACCATCGGCCAGCGCTGCGCCGCGGCCAGCGCGTAGATCCGATCAGTCTTGCGGTGGTTGGTGAAGCTCTGGGTGCCGGCATGGACGGTGTAGTCGTAAGCCATGACGGCGACCGGTTTGCCGTCCGCCAGCCCGTGGCCCATGACGACGCCGTCGGCCGCGCCGGCCATGTCTTCCCGGACCGGCTTCGAGACCCGGCCGTATTCGACGAAGCTGCCGGCGTCGAGGAACGCGGCGATACTTTCGCGTGCCGTCATCTGGCCGCGCGCATGCCGTTTGGCGACGGCTTCCGGCCGCGCCCTGTCAAGCGCGCCCTGCCGCACGCGCCAGACCGCCTGTAAATCCGCGCGCACCGGCGCAGAGGGAGCGGGGGCGGGAGGCTTCTTGCGTGCGGTCATACGATGCCGGTCACGTATCGGTGCGAACCCTGGAGAAGACCGGCTCGACGCCTTGCAGCCAGTTCGACGCCTTGTGCCGGTATACGGCAAGCATAAACGCGACCGGCATATCGTCCGCACCGAGTTCGTGGATCGGCACGCCGTCGAAGCCAAGGTCGCCGTCGACGATCCACGGGCCGGAAATGTCGAATTCGCGCCACTCGGTAGTCTTGCTGAGTTCCAGGAAATCCACGGGTTCGGGACGCATCTGTTGCTGCATGCAACGCCAGTGAATCGCGAGGCAGAGGCCGTTTGCATAAGCCAGTTCGTCCGCGCTGCGGCATTGCGCCCGCGCGAGTAGTTCGGCAACCGGGATCGGCGGCGGCGACAACGATTCGAACCCCAGGGGCGCCAGCATGTCGGAAGCCATGACCCGTTTGTCCGGGCGCGGCAGGTCGGCAAGGCCGAGCGCCCAGGCCAGCATGTGGCAGCTCGCCGGCAGGCAAAGGCCTTCCGACCGGTCGTGTTCGGTAAGCCCGCCCTGCGGCGCGTTTACACTTTCCCGTTCCCAGGGTTCGAGTTCGTCTTCGAGCCCTTCGCTCTTCAGCCACGGCAGAAATTCGGCCCTGAAGTTTTCGACATCGCCGGTCTCTTCCGCCCGGCTGCGTATCGCGACCGCTGCCATGCACAACGCGCGTTTCACAATGCGTTCGGTCGAAGGCGGTTCAGGCTCGCGATGCGCGTCTGAGTCTTCGTCCCCAATCGAGTCTGTTGCGGGGATGGCCGTCGCCGGCTCGTCTGACGTACAAATCCGGGACGGTTCCTCGTGCGGCGCTTTCTCGTCGTCTTCCAAAATTGTGAAATCGTCATCGTCTCCGAATAACAGCAATGCCGATCCAATACCGGACACGTTGAGTTCGACCTGCTGTCCCGGCCCGAGCCAGATCAACCCGGTGCAGGTGCCGGTGGAGACAATCTGACCGGCTTTCAGTCCGATACCGCGGCGCGATGCCTCGTTGGCCAGCCAGACCAGTGCATCGACGGGATCGCCCAGTGCATCCGAGCCGACGCCCCGGCCGACCTCGGCATTGTTCACGGTCATAACCAATTCGACCGACTTGAGATCCATGCCGGGCTCGTAATCGACACCCTCGAAAGCGGCTAATGCGCCGTTGGCCGCAAGGTCGGCGATCAGATTGGGTGCTCCTGCATTGGAGAAGTCCTTGAAGCAGGTGTCGATCACCTCTATCGCAGCAAAGACCTTGTCGATGGCGGCTTCAACTTCCACACGGCTGTAGGGCGCCCGGCGCGGCTCCAGACTTCGCTTCAGCGTAAAGGCGATTTCGCCCTCGATCCCTGGCTGGATGAACCTGTCGGGCGGCAACCAGGTCGGGCTCTTCAGAAATACGTCCTCGAACACGGGCCCGAAAAACGGTTCCGGAATGCCGAGCATTTCCCGCGCAAGTCTGGATGTACAGCCGATCTTCCAGCCGGCGATCGGTCGCTGAAACCGTCGGGCGACGATACTTTGAACGGCGTACCCGTCCTCCACGGTGCGCGGCGCGTGGGCCGGGTCCATCTTGTCGATGGTCCGGCTGTTGGACCTGCCGTTGAGGATATCGACGGCGGCATAGTCCGCCCAATCCGGCCTCCGGCCGTTTTCGTTTGTCTTTTGTTTCTTCTTGAACAATCCGAACATCGGTCTCTCCAGGCTCTATTCTTCGAACGTTACCTGGACCGTGCCCGCCGGTCCGAATTCGCCCACGGCGGTCGCGCCGGGGCGGCAGGGCGTTATGCCCGTCATGGAGCCGGTCGTGACGACCGCGCCCTCGTCCAGCCCGATGCCGCGCCGGGAGAGGTCGTTGGCCAGCCAGACCAGCGTGTTGAGCGGATGGCCGAGCACGTTCGCGCCGCTGCCGGTGGCGGCGTCTTCGCCATCCACCGTCAGGGTCACAGCGGCGGCGGCAAGGTCGCGCTCGCGCCAGGCGCCGATCGGATCGCCGAGCACAAGCGCGCCGTTCGAGCCGTTGTCGGCGACGAAATGGGCGGCGCCGAGCGCCAGCCCGTCGACCCAGTAATCGTTGACCAGCTCTATCGCCGGATAGGCGTCCGTCACCGCATCGCGGATATCGTCCATCCCGTAGTCGGCGTTGCGCGGCGGCAGGGCGCGGCCGAGCCGGAAGGCGAACTCGCACTCGACGGCGCATTTGTGCAGGGCGGCAGCAGCGACGGTCGCCGGGCTTCGCAGCAGGTAGGGTGCGAAGACCCGGCCGGGAAATGGCTCGTCGGTGCGGAGCATTTCCATCGCCGCCCGGCTCGCCGCGCCGACCTTCCAGCCGGCGACCTCCAGGCCCCAGAGTTCCGCCAATGCATTCTGGATCGCCATGCCGTCGTCGACGGTTTGCGGCGTGCATTCCGGCGGCAGGCGCTCCAGCCGGCGATGGTCGCCGCGCGCTTTCAGCAGAAGTTCGGCGGCAGTCCGGGCGGCGGTATCGCTCAGCATGGCGGGCTCTGATTCAACTGGTCCGGCGTCGGCATTCGACCGAAGAGGTCATAGCACAAAAGAGAAACAAATCCAGTGCCAGATGGCCCGGTCGCGGCGACCCCCTATCGCCCGGCTCTGCATTCAGATACGGACGGCACCGGCAGACCATGACGGCGGCACGGCGAGAATTGTGGTTGGTGGAAGCGCGGCAGACGATCCGTCTGGCCGTGCCGCTGGCGCTGATGCAGCTCAGCCAGATCGCCATGTCGACGATCGACGTCCTGATGATCGGACGGCTGGGCAAGGAGGCGCTGGCCGGCGCGGCGCTGGGCAGCACGCTGATTTTCCTGTGGTCCGTCACCGGCATGGGGCTGGTCACGGCAGTCGCACCGCTTGCGGCCCAGGCTTTCGGCGCGGAAGACCCGGTCCGGGTGCGCCGGGTAACGCGCCAGGGCCTGTGGGTGACGGTGCTGGTCAGCGTCCCCGGCCTGTTCGCCCTGCTGGCGATGGAGCCGGTGCTGCTCTGGATGGACCAGCCGGCCGTTGCCGCCCGAGGCGCCGGAGAATATCTCGCCACGGTCGCCTGGAGCCTGCCGATGATCGTCGGCTTCGTTGTGCTGCGCTGTTTCGGCGCGGCGCTCAACCGGCCGCGGCCGGCACTGTGGATGATGCTGGCCGGCCTGCCGCTCAATGCCCTGTTGGATTATGCGCTGATCTTCGGCGAACTGGGCGCGCCGCGCCTCGAACTGGCCGGGGCCGGGCTGGCGACGACCATCGTTCAGACCTTCCTGTTCCTGGGATTGCTCTGGTTCAGCACCCGCAGCCGGGATTTGCGCGACTATCGCATCCTGACGCGCTTCTGGCGCCCGGACTGGACCGTCTTCCGGCGGATTTTCGCCATCGGCCTGCCGATCGCCGGCATCTACCTGATCGAGATGGGGGTCTTCTCCTTTGCCGTGGTGATGATGGGCTGGATCGACGCCACCGCCATCGCCGCCCACCACATCGCGATCCAGGTTGCCGCCGTCACCTTCATGGTGCCGATGGGCATCGGCCAGGCGGCGACCGTCCGGGTCGGACAGGAGATGGGACGCGGGAATCCGTCCGGAATGCGGCGCGCGGGCTTTGCTGCGCTCGCTATCGGCATCGCCTTCATGTCGGCCATGAGCCTGCTGATCGCCCTGTTCCCCGCCTTTTTGGCCGGCCTGTTCCTGGACCCGGGCATGGCCGGCTCGGCTGAGGTGCTGGCGCTGGCCGCAAGCCTGCTCTACGTCGCCGCCGCCTTCCAGATCGTCGATGGCATGCAGGCCATCTGCGCCGGCGCGTTGCGCGGGCTGAACGATACGCGGATCCCGATGGTGGCCGCCGCTGTCGGCTATTGGATTATCGGGTTCGGCGTCGGCTGGACGCTCGGCTTCGCCGTCGGATGGGGCGCCGTCGGCATCTGGATCGGCCTCGCGCTCGGGCTGGCGGCAACCGGCACTTTCTTCTTCGCCCGCTTCGACCGGCTGACCCGGTCCCGCCTGCCCTCGCCAGAGGCTGGGCGCCCGGCATAGAATGAAGCATGGCTAAAGCGGTTGCCAGGACCGGCCGGAGGCGCGTCGACCAGTTGCTCGTGGATCGCGGCCTGGCCGAATCCCGCAGCAAGGCGCAGGCGCTGGTCATGGCCGGGCGGGTCTTCCACGGCGAGCGGCGGATCGACAAGCCCGGCGCGGCGGTGCCGGACGACGGTGCGCTGGCGGTGCGCGGGCGCGACCATCCCTGGGTCTCGCGCGGCGGCCTGAAGCTGGCCCACGGCATCGAGCGGTTTGGCGTCGATCCGGCCGGGCGGGTCGGCCTCGATATCGGCGCTTCGACCGGCGGCTTCACCGATGTCCTGCTCCATCGCGGCGCGGTGCGGGTCTATGCGGTCGACGTCGGCCACGGCCAGCTTGCCTGGAAGCTGCGCACCGATCCGCGCGTGGCCGTGCTGGAGAAAACCAACGCCCGGCATCTGAACCGCGATCTGGTCCCGGACCCGCCCGGCGCCATCGTCTGCGACGCCAGCTTCATCGGGCTGGAAACCGTTCTGCCGGCCGGTCTGGCGCTGGCTGCGCCCGGCGCGTGGCTGATCGCGTTGATCAAGCCGCAGTTCCAGGCCGGGCGGGCGCAGGTCGGCAAGGGCGGCGTCGTGCGCGACCCGGCGGTCCACGAGGCGGTGTGCGATGCGGTGCGAACCTGGCTGGAGGCGCAGCCGGGATGGTCGGTGCGCGGAATTGCCGAGAGCCCGGTCACGGGACCGGAGGGCAACCGGGAGTTCTTGATCTGCGCCGATTATCGCCCCGAAGCGGCCGATAGCGCATGACCGCTTTCCGGGCCGACGTGACCATCGGGAGCATCGGCCGGCGGGGCGACGGCGTCGCTGCCGTGGCGGGCGGGACCGTCCATATCCCGGCCACCGCGCCGGGCGACCGCGCGACTGTCGCGCTGACAGAGACCGGCCCGGGCCGGTTTCGCGGCCGGCTGCTGGACCTCCTGGAGGCCGGACCGGACCGGCGCGAACCGCCGTGCCGCCATTTCGGCGCGTGCGGCGGCTGCGCCCTGCAGCACCTGACGCCGGAGGCGTACGGCGCCTGGAAAATTGACATGCTGCCCGACCTGCTCGCCCGCAACGGGCTGGACGTTGCAACGATCGAGCCGTTGCACCGCAGCCCGCCGGGCAGCCGGCGGCGCGCAACCTTCGCCATCCGGCGGCGGCGCGAGGACGCTATCGTCGGATTCAACGAGCGCCACAGCCATCGCGTCGTCGATCTCCGCGCCTGTCCCGTTGTCCTGCCGCAGATCGCGGCGCTGATCCCGGCCCTGCGCGGCTGGGCCGAAACGGCATTGCAGGCCGGCGACCGCGCCGACGCCCATGTGGCCATGACCGACAGCGGCCTCGACCTGCTGATCCGCACGTCCGCGCGGCTCGGCGGCGCGGGCCGGGACGCCTTGGTCGCCCTGCTGGCCCGCGAAGACCTGGCCCGGGCGGCGCGCGCCCATCCGAAGCAGGAGGGCGCCGAGGTGCTGGCCGAGGCCCGGCCGGTGCGGGCGGTCCATGGCGGGGTTCCCGTGGCGCTGGCGCCCGGCGCCTTCGCCCAGGCGACCGCCGACGGCGAGGCCGCGCTCACAGGATTTGTGCTGGAAGCGGCGGAAGGCGCGGCGCGGGCCGCCGACCTGTTCTGCGGTTCGGGCGCCTTCGCGCTGCCGCTGGCGAAACGGGGCTGCGCCGTGTACGCCGCCGATATCGACAGGGCCGCCATCGCCAACCTCGGCATGGCGGCGCGGCAGGCCGGCCTCCCGGCGCTGCGGACGGAGGCGCGCAACCTGATGCGCAGGCCGGTCCCGGCGGGCGACCTGGCCGGGGCGGATTTCGCGGTCTTCGATCCGCCGCGCGCCGGGGCGAAAGACCAGGCCGTCGAGATCGCGGCGTCCCGGGTGCCGGTCGTCGTCGCGGTGTCCTGCGATCCCGGCAGCTTCATGCGCGACGCGCGTATTCTGACCGGTGGCGGCTATCGGCTGACCCGCCTGCAACCGGTCGACCAATTCATCTGGTCAGCGCATCTGGAGCTTGCAGCCCGGTTCGACTTTGCCGGATGATGCCGGGCGATGGCTGGGCACCCCCACAACAGCGACGACGGCGGCGCCGAAGAGCGGACGCCCGAACTGGTTGAGGCGCGCCGCCGCGCCCGCAAGGTGCTGAGGCTGCTGATCCGCTGCTACCTGTTCGGCGCAGCGGTCACCTTCATCGTCCTGCTGCTGAGCGCCGACCGCGGCCTCAGCCAGCTGGTCCTCGACACTCTGTTCTGGCCAAGCACACTCGGCGAGATTGCGACGACTCTGTAGCTGCCCCTACGCCAGCGCCGCCGCCCTCTGCCCGGCCGGGCCCTCCTCGCCGCCGAACAGGGCGGCGTAGCGGCGGCGGGTCCAGTGGCTGGTCGGGCGGCGCTCGGCGCGTTCGGCGATCAGGGCTTTCGCGCGCGCGGTGCGGCCGGCCCGGATATTGGCCTCGATCAGCATCTGGACGAACAGGTCGCGCTGGGCGTGGCTGCCGCCGAGCCGCCGCAGGTCGTAGCGCACGGCGCCCAGCAGGTCGGCGGCCCGGCCATAGTCGCCGGCGCCGTAGGCCGCCCCGGCGTCGCACACCGGAATCGCGACATCCCGGTAGACCGCCGCCTGCGTCCCGTCGGCCTGCGCCGCTTCCCGGACGCCCGCTCGCAGGGTCGCCATTGCCGCGCTGTCGCCGGTCCGGGCGATAGCGATGGCATAGTGGGCGTCGACGAAGGCGAGCAGCAGGTCGGTGGCGTGATCGGCGCAGTGGCCGGCGACTTCCCGCCAGCGGCCGCCGACATCGACACCCTCCGATTCCAGGCGCCACAACAGCGCCACCGCGTTGGTCAGGTCGAGATAGTCGGCCGATTCCTCCTCGCGCACGCCGCGGTCGTAGAGATCGAGCACCGCGTCGTAATCGCCGAGCTCGATGTGAAACAGCGCGCGGTGCCACCACAGGTGGAAGCGGAAATTCTGGACCTGGGTCCAGTGCGGCTCCAGGGCGGACAGCCAGGCGATGCCTTCGGCCTGCCGGCCCTGCATCTCCATGACATGGGCGACGGCATGGGTGCCCCAGGGATCGTCCGGGTTGATGCCGACGGCCTCCCGGCCGCGCTGCTCGGCGCGGGCGTAGTCGCCGTCCTCCTCCAGCGCAAAGGCATAGCAGCCGGCGACGAAGCCGTAGTCCGGCACTGTCGGATCCCAGGCATGCATGATCCGGGCCATCGAATCGCGCATGGCCGCCGAATCGCCGCTGTAGAAATGGGTGTAGTGCGCCAGCCGCATGGCGAGTAGGTCGTGCGGATAGTCGGTCAGGATACCGTCCCACAGCGCGGTCGCGCCTTTCATGTCGCCCTCGACCCAGCGCTCCAGCGCCGCGATATGCGTGGCTTCGCGCCCGGTGACGGGCCGCGTTTCAGCCGCCTGCCGGGCCGCTGCCAGCGACTTGCGCCCGCTGGCCCAGCGCTTGGCCTCGCTGAACAGCAGCATGAAATAGCCGCGCAAACAGTGCGCCATCGGCATGTCGGCATCGGCGGCGTAGGCCTCCTTGAGGCGGTCGCCGGTATCGCGCCGCATGCCGAGATAACTGCGGACCGTTCGGTCCCAGGCCTCGGCGGCCTCGGGCGATCCGGCCGTCAGCGCGAGGCCGCGGCTGTCGGGATAGGAATTCGGCATGCGTGCTCTCCTGACCGGGTTGGCGCTTGACCGGATTGGCGTCGTCGGCGCTCAGGTCAGCGGCAGCATGATGTGTTTCTGAAAGGCCGGGCGTTTCTCGAGCCGGTCCATCCAGTCGGCGATATGGAGCAGTTCGGGCCGTTCGATATGCAGGTTGAGATAGCGCCAGGTCGCCGCGCCGACCGGGATGTCGCCCATGGTGAATCGGCCGCCGCCGACATAGTCGCGGTGCGCCAGGGCGGCGTCGAGGACCTGAAAGACGTGGCCGCACTCGTTCGCCATTTCCGAGATCAGGTTCATGTCGCGCCGATCCGGCGGCGTGCGCACCAGGCCCACAAAGACGGGGATCAGGGGCCCGATAACGGTGGTCTGGAGCCAGTCCATCCACATGTCCGCCGCCGCCCGTTCGGCCAGGTCGGTCGGCCACAGATCGCCCTCGCTCCACTTGGCGGCGACATAGCGGACGACCGCGTTCGATTCCCAGACCACGGTATCGCCGTCGATCAGGGTCGGAACGCGGCGGTTCGGATTGAGTCTGCCATAGCTTTCGGTATCGAGCAGGCCGAACTCGCCGCCCGCGTCCAGCCTCTCGAACGGCACGCCGGCCTCGTCGAGCGCCCATACCGCCTTCTGCACGTTGAGCGAATTCTTGCGGCCCCACACCGTTACCATCGGGCAATCTCCCCCTATCGAAGCGACCTGTATACCCGGTTGCCGGGGCAACGATAACGCCGGGCCGCCCGGCGCCCAAGGGAAATAAGATTTTGAAATACGGGTTTGACCTGCCGCACCGGCACCGGGCATGGTCGACACCGGTTGCTCTTCGCCGTTCGCCAATTGCCGGGAAGCCGGAGCCTTGGATTTCTGCCTGTTCCACCTGCCGACCTGGCGCAGCGACTATCCGGTGACGCTGAACCGGTTCTACGAGGAATTGATCGCTTCGGTGAAGCTGGCCGACCGGCTGGGCTGGCGCTGCTACCGGACGACCGAGCACCATTTCCACTATTACGGCGGCGCGGTGCCCAACCCGGCGCTCTATCTCACGGCGCTGGCCCGGGAGACGCAGCAGATACGGCTCGGCACAGCCGTGTCGCTGCTGCCACTGCGCCACCCCTTGCAGGTGGCCGAGGATCTGGCCTCGCTCGACCAGTTTTCCGGCGGCCGGGCCGAAATCGGCATCTCCCGCGGGTTCGTACCGCACGAATTCGCGGCGTTCGGCGTGACCCGGGAGGACAGCGCCGAGCGGATGTACGAAGGCCTGGAGGTCATCGAGAAATTCTGGGCCGGCGAATCCTTTGCCCATAGCGGCCGGTTCTGGTCGTTCGACCGGGTCGAGCCCTGGCCGGCGCCGGTGCAGCCGCACCCGTCGGTCTGGGTCGCGGCGTCGAACGACCGCAACAGTTTCGAGGCGGCCGGCCGGCGCGGCTACAACCTGATGATGAACCAGTATCCGATGAGCTTCGACAGCCTTGCGCAGAAATTGCGCTGGTACCGCGATGCGCTTTCCGGCGCGGGCCATGCGGATATCGGCACAGGATCGGGCGGCCGCAAGGCCATGGTCGCCCTGCTGACGGTGATCGCCGACACCGAGGAGGAAGCTGTCGCCATCGGCCAACCTGCGGTGCAGGAGCATGTCGCCGCCTTCGGCAGGGTGCTGGCCGGCGACACCTGGAACCGGGATTTCGCCGCCAGCGAGGCGGCATTGACCGGCAGCACCGGGATCGACGACCTGACGACCCTGTTCCGCGAGCGCTGCCTGATGACGACCGCCGAACGGGCGGCGGAAAAGATCGCCGCCTATCGCGACCTGGGCTTCAACGAAGTCGCCTTTATCGCGCGCTTCGCCAGCCTAAGCGCCGAACGGGAACGCGAAACCATCGAGCGGTTGAACCGGGACGTGCTGCCGATGCTCGGCGCGGCCGCCGCGGCGGCCTGAGGCCGACCGGAGCCTTTTCCGTCTTCTATTGACGCTCCTGCTTACGGTTCCTACGCTCGCCTTCACCGAGCCTTGCGAGGGAGAGAAGTCCATGCCGCTCGATACCGCGCTTCCCGGCGCCGGGGTGACAGAAGCGCCGGCCGCCGGGGCGGTTGCGACCGTCCGTTCCGCCTGCCCGCACGATTGCCCGAGCGCCTGTGCGCTTGAGGTCGAGCGGCTGTCGCCGACGCGCATCGGCCGCATCCGGGGCAACAAGGAATTGCCCTACACGGCCGGCGTGGTCTGCGAGAAGGTTTCCCGCTACGCCGAGCGGGTGCATCACCCGGACCGGCTGGGCCGGCCGCTGCGCCGGACCGGCGCCAAGGGCGATGGCGAATTCGCGCCGGTTTCCTGGGACGACGCCCTCGACGAGATCGCCGAAGCCTTCCTGCGCGCCGAGGCGCGCCACGGCAGCGAGACGGTCTGGCCCTATCATTCCGGCGGCACGCTCGGCCTCGTCAGCCGCTGGGGCCTGGACCGGCTGCGCAACGCCAAGCGCTATTCGAAGCAGCGCTCGACCATCTGCGTCGGCCCGTCCTCCTCCGGCTGGCAGGCCGGCGTCGGCATGCTGACCGGGCCGGACCCGGCGGAAGCGGCGAAGTCCGACCTGATCGTCGTGTGGGGCGGCAACCCGGTCGCCACCCATGTCAACCTGATGAGCCACATCCAGCGCGCCCGCAAGGAGCGCGGAGCCGAACTGGTCGTGATCGACGTCTACGACACGCCGACGGTGCAGGCGGCGGACCGGGCCCTGATCCTGCGCCCCGGCACCGACGGGGCGCTGGCGCTGGCCATGATGCAGGTCATCCTGTCCGAGGGGCTGGCGGACCGCGACTATCTCGCCCGGCTGACCGATTTCGACCCGGAGGTCGAGCGCCACATCCTCAGCCGGACGCCGGCCTGGGCGGCGGAAATCACCGGCCTGCCCGAGCATGACATTATCGATTTCGCCCGCCTGTACGGCCGGACGAAGCGGAGCTTCCTGCGCCTCGGCCTCGGCTTCACCCGGTCGCGCAACGGGGCTGTCGCCATGCACGCCGTGAGCTGCCTGCCGGCGCTCACCGGCGCGTGGCAGGAGGAAGGCGGCGGCGCCTTCTATGCCCGGCTGGAGGACTGGGGCCTGGACCTGAACCTCGCCCACGGCCTCGACCTTGCCGATCCGGCGATCCGCTCCCTCGACCAGTCGCGCATCGGCCCGGTGCTGACCGGCGCGCCCGGCGCGCTGGAAGGCGGCCCGCCGGTCACGGCCATGCTGATCCAGAACGCCAATTCGGCCGAGGTCGCGCCGGACAGCCGCGCCGTGCGCGCCGGGCTGGCGCGGGAAGACCTGTTCCTGTGCGTCCACGAGCAGTTCATGACCGCGACTGCGCGCTACGCCGATATCGTGCTGCCGGCGACCACCTTCCTGGAATGCGACGACTTCTATATGGGCTGGGGCCATTCGGCGCTGACTGTCGGCAAGCGCGTGCTGGAGCCCTTTGCCGAGACGCGCAGCAACCACGATGTCGTGTGCGGGCTGGCCAAACGGCTGGGCGCCGAAAGCCCGGCCTTCGACATGAGCGCCTGGGACCTGATCGACACGACGCTGCAGGTTTCCGGCAAGGGCAGCGCCGACGACGCGGCGGCCAAAGGCTGGATCGACTGCAATCATCCTTTCGAGGAGGCGCATTTCCTGAACGGCTTCCCGACCGCGGACGGCAGGTTCCACTTCAAGCCCGACTGGGCCGCGGTCGGCCCCTATCATGCCGGCCTGCCGGCGCTGCCCGACCATTGGGCGGTCACCGAGTCGGCCGACGACGCGCGGCCCTTCCGCATGGTGGCGCCGCCGGCCCGCACCTTCCTCAATTCCAGCTTTACCGAGACGGTCGGTTCGCAGCGGCGGGAGGGGACGCCGACCGTCCTCATCCATGCCGACGATGCGGCGGCCCACGGCATCGCGGAGGGCGCCAGCGTGCGGGTCGGCAACGACCGGGGCGCGGTGACGCTGACGGCGCGGCTCACCGACGGCGTCCTGCCCGGCACCGCGATCGTCGAAGGCATCTGGCCGGCCGACAGCTACCGCGATCCGGCCTGCGAAGGCATGGGCATCAACCAGCTCGTCTCCGCCGATCCGGTCGGGCCGGTCGGCGGCGTGGCGTTCCACGACACGGCGGTGTGGGTGAAACCGGCGGGCCGGGAAGCGACCGCCGCCTGACGCCCGGCATCGTGCGGCAGATCGGGGCTTGAACGCCGGCTGGGCGCGCGGCATCTCAGACGCCTGACCGACAACCGCCTCCCCGCCATGCCCGAAGATGCCGCCAAACCGCCGATCCAGGCGGTCATGATTCCGGTCACGCCGTTTCAGCAGAACTGCTCGCTGCTCTGGTGCACCGAGACGATGCGCGGCGCGGTCACCGATCCGGGCGGCGATCTGGAGCTGATCGAAAGTGCGATCGCCGAACGGGCGGTCACGGTCGAGAAAATCCTCATCACCCACGGCCATCTCGACCATGCCGGCGGCACGAAAGACCTCGCCGAAAGATTGCAGGTGCCGGTCGAAGGCCCGCACGAGGCCGACATGTTCTGGATCGGCCAAATGGAGGAGCAGAGCCGGATGTTCGGCTTCGCCGGCGCCAAGGCGTTCGAGCCGGACCGCTGGCTCACCGACGGCGACACGGTAAGCTTCGGCAACATCGCGATGGACGTGGTCCATTGCCCCGGCCACACGCCCGGCCATGTCGTCTTCGTCAATCGCGACGCCGGGTTCGCCGTGGTCGGCGATGTGCTGTTCCAGGGCTCGATCGGCCGGACCGATTTTCCGATGGGCAACCACGACGACCTGATCGCCAGCATCCGCAACAAGCTGTTCCCGCTCGGCGACGACATCGCCTTCATCCCCGGCCACGGCCCGCCCTCGACCTTCGGCCAGGAACGGCAGACCAATCCCTTCGTCTCCGACATCGCGCTCGGCCTGGCCTGATTCCGTTCGCCGGACCGGGCCGGACCCCTCCACCCGCTCCGCCCGGGATGACGGACGGGACGGCGGGACAGGCGCTTGCGGATGTCACGATGTGTCATGAAATGTCATGATTCGTCATGGTCCGGTTCTCTCCGCCCGTTCCGCCACCCCTGTCGCCACCCCTGTCGCTCCGGCCGCCTGTCCCCGCCTGCCCCGGACACCGAAACCGCTCCCCCGCCTGCCCGGACTGGACAGACCGGTCTATTTTTCGAAAAAAATTCGGCGCGCCGGTCCTCCTGTCCGGTCTCCGTCCGGCGGAAAGCGCCCGCCCTCTTGCCGGAAGCGGCTGTTTTGCGCCGTTTTCCGGCCAGGCTGCCGCCGTCCCAGCCCGCCGTTCCGGACCCGGCCCGGCGCAAAAACGGGTGCAAAACGAATCAACAAAGGAATATTATCTCCTGAATGCCATCATGTCTTGTCGCAATCGGGCCTCCGCCGGGCTGGAGCGGCGGCGGCGCGGCCCTGCAAAGCGCGGTCCTGCAAGGCAAGGCATCGCCGGAACAGGCAGAATGTTCAAATAATGTTCTTTCCCGGCAAGTCAACCCGGCGTCGGGTAGTGTCTCAGTTTGAATTTTAGCGTCGGCCTTCAAATTACTAGCGAGTCGAAACAATTTGAGGCCTGACTGTTTGGCCGGCGGACAATCCATGCTATGCCCCGGCCTCATGAACGCCCCCGACTCGCTGAACGATCCCGCTGCCGGCCCGGCTGCGCCCGGCCGGGAAGCGGTCGATCTCGGCCGTCTCGCGGCGCTGCTCGGCTACCGGCTGCGCCGGGCCGAGGTGTTCGCCTTCCAGAATTTCGCCGCCCATCTGGGCGGTGACGGGATCGGCCCCGGCCAGCTCGGCGTGCTGCTGCTGGTCCAGGCCAATCCGGGCTCGAACCAGACACGGATCGGCAAGGCGCTCGGTATCGACCGCTCCACCCTGGTCTCGATCATCGACATGCTGGAGACGCGCGGCCTGATCCGGCGCGAACCGTCGCCGACCGACCGCCGTTCCCACGCCCTGATGCTGTCGGACGATGGCGCCGAATTCCTGCGCGCCATCCGGCCGCGGCTCGACGCCCACGAGGCGGAGATCGCGCGCAACCTGTCGGCGGCCGAGCGGGCGCAACTGATCGACCTGCTGCAACGGCTGACGGCGCCGTGACGGCACGAGAATTCGGGGATTTCCCGCAGACCTTCGGCGCCCTGCTGCGCGAGAGCGCGGCGCGCCATCCCGAAAAGGCGGCGGTCGTCGGCTATCGCGGCGGCGTGCGGCAGGCGCTCAGCTATGGCGCGCTCGACCGGGCGGCCGACCGGCTGGCGAATGCGCTGCGGCGCGAAGGCTATGCCAAACCGGCGGCCGGGCCGGGCCGCTGGCTCGCCATCCTGTCGCCCAACGATGTCGATTATCCCGCTGTCCATTTCGGCGCGGCGCGCGCCGGGAGCCCGCTCGCCCATGTCTCGGTGCGCGCCAACGAAGCCGGCCGGGCGGAGATGCTGGAGCGGGTCGGCGCCGAACTGCTGTTCGTCCATGCCGGCCTGGCCGAGGAGGCGCGCGCGCTGCTCGCGGCCTCGGCAACGCTCAGGAAAATAGTCGTGATTGGCGGCGGCGACGGGCCGGAGTCGCTGGACGCTTTCATCGCCGGAGCGCCGGATACCGAACCGGCGGTCGCGGTGTCGCCCGACGATCCGGCTTCGGTGACCTTTTCCAGCGGCTCGACCGGCGCGCCCAAGGGCGTGCTGGTCTCGCACCGCAACCGCACGCTCGCCTCCTGCCTGGGCGCGCAGGCCTTCGAGCTGGCCGGCGACGACGTGATGGGCTGCACCACGCCCTTGTTCCACGTCGCCGGCCTGTTCATGTGGCTCCAGATCGGCATAAGGCGCGGCCTCACCGTCGTGCTGCTCGAAAAGTGGGCGCCGGACCTGTTCGCCGACGCCGTGGAACGGGACGGCGTGACCGCCGCCTTCCTGGTGCCGGCGCAGGTGACGGCGCTGCTCGACGATCCGGCGGCGGCAGCGCGGGTGCGGAAGAATGGCGGCGGCCTGCGCCATCTCAACATCAGCGGCGCGCCGATGCCGTCCGGCCTGCTGGATCGCGCGCTAAGCGCCTGGCCGGGCCTGGAGATCGTCGAGCATTACGGCCAGTCGGAAAGCTGCCCGCTCGCCTACCGGCCGGCCGCCTTCGCGCGCTTGAAGCCGATGAGCGCCGGGCGGCCCTGCGTTGAGATGGCGGTGCTGGACGGCAGCGGGAAGCCCCTGCCCGCCGGAGAAACCGGCGAGGTCGCGAGCCGCGGCGCGCACACGCTGCTCGGCTACATCGGCGACGATATCGGCGGCGGGGCGGGGCTGGCGGACTTGCAGGCCGGCGACGGCTGGCTCAGGACCGGCGATATCGGCCGGATCGACCAGGACGGCTTCCTCCATCTGATCGATCGCTCGAAGGACGTCATCGTCTCCGGCGGCGAGAACATCTTCCCGGCCGAGGTCGAGCGCGCGCTCTACCGCCACCCGGCCGTCCGCGAATGCGCCGTGTTCGGCGTGCCCGACGACCGCTGGGGCGAGGTCCCGGCTGCCCATGTCGTGGCGAACGGTACGGCGGCGGGCGGCGGTGATGCGCCGGGGGCTGCCCCGGACAGCGCGGAGCCACCCGACGAGGCCGCCCTGATCGAATTCGTCGCCAGCCAGATTCCGCGCTACAAGCGCCCCCGCTTCGTCAAATTCGTCGAAACCCTGCCCCGCACCGCCATCGGTAAGATTCGCAAGAACACCATAAGGGCGGAATACTGGAAGGGGCGGGACCGGGCGATATGAGGGGGTAAGAAATTATACCCGAACTTTGCGCACTTACTAGACAAGCAACCAATCTTAGATTCTAATCTTGGGGTTTCTGCCTAAATTATCTCCAATTTAGCCATCCGGCGGTTCTATTGAGGATGTCGACAGCAAGATCCAGTTGGGCCGGACTACCGCCAAAGAAACCAGCTTCAAGGAGATCGTTCTTTATTTCGCTATTTTGAATTCTTCTAATAGTACGATCTCTACTTTCACGATCAAATACACTTCGCCCAAAAGGTAAACGCTTTACCGCGCCCGGATGATCTGGCGACAACGCGGCGCTCTTCTCTTCAAATGACAATAGCTCAGAATAAGCTAATGAACCAATGATTTCCCATAATTGAAATAATTCTTCGAAGTCTTGGCTGTCGCCAGAGAAACTACCACTCCACTTTCGAAATAATTGATAAAGATGTTCACTTAAAGCGCGATCACTATTCTCTAAGCCCTCAAGGTTTGTCCAAATTTCACTACGTAAACCTTTCCAACATAAGTGAAAAACATCTTCCAACACACAAGACGATTCGTTCTCACCTCTTCGCTCAATTTGTTCAAAATAAAACTTATAGAGAACTTTCCAGCGCCGTGAGCGTACAAGTCCAATACTATAAGCCGTGACTAAGAGTACAGACGGATAAGCGCGTAGGAGAAGCAAATTCACAATTCCAGCTCGTTGACGATCTGCATTGTTAAGCGTCGAATCTATAATCGAAATAACCTCTCCAAATTCACTATCTTTTCCCCACCGTCCAAGCACGCCAAATGTTCGAGATAGCGCCTCAAAAGAAGATTCATAAACTCCGATGTGACGCCGTATTTCTTCTTTGGAAATGTGGTCGGAAACCTGCAATGAAGCGCCATTAATTTTTTCGAAGGAAATTTTGGTTTGCGATGCCATCAAATCATGAAATTGAATTTGGTAGTCGGGATTCGCGATATATTTTTTCGCACTATTGACAATTAGCTCGACTGCCTCAGTTCTTTGTCTGCGAGTTTGATTGAGCGTCTCAACACGATCAAGAAGTGATTGAAAAAAACTTTCGGAATCTGGCATAGTAATTAGGCGGCCAGCTCTATGATCAATTAATCGTCTCGCGACATCGTTGGGATCACGACGTGCCACCCAAAACATTGAATAGCGTCGAGCTGGACACCGCAAAATTGCGTCACGAAGGGCATGATCCCATTCTCCAGACCATCCAGACACAATTAAACCAAATTCATCAAAAATTCGATCAAGAAGCGCATTATATTCTGGTGGATATTTTGACAACTCTGAATCTGTATTTCTGATGCGTACATCCATATAGTCACCGTGTAGTTTAAGCAAGTAGCATTTGGAGTGGGTAATCGGTTCTGCTCCTTTGAGTGCATCAACTGATGTAATGACAGTTGGTTCTATACCCTTTTCCCTAAGTGCATTTTCGATTAGTCGGTCGAAATTTGTAGTAACGATTACACGGATTGATCCATTTCTTACCAAGTCCGCGATCGCATAGTGAGCGCTTGTTGGTATTTTGCGGTTTTCCTGACGATCATCTAAAGTAGGTTCAATATAGCTATGTAGGATAGATCGCCGCTCCTCAGGCGACATTCCAAGATCACCGACCAATTCAGAATAGTCTGGATTTTTTCCAAAATTATTGCGATACCAGTCAACCCAATCAGTTTGCTCCTTCTCGCCATTTGCGATGGAAACCCGACGAATGAGGTCTTTCGTTATTTCCCAGCCGGTCGGTATTTCGGCTGCGCGAGAGACTCCGGAGCCGAGCAAAAGTGCAAAAATTCCGGGGTTTTCGTGCACTGCGAACGCAATTCGTGTCAGGTCATCATTTGCAAGGGTTGTCATGGCAGCGATGAATTCTGATTTTTCCGAAAGGACACTGGTACAATTATAGCGGGAGGACAATCCCCTCCCCCACCGACAGCATCGGCACATGGCCCGGCTCGGCCGCGACGCGGGCGAGCCAGGCGGTGACGGCGGGATAGCCGGATAGATCGAAGCCGCCCTCGTCGGCGACGTGGGTGTAGGCGTAGAGGGCGATGTCGGCGACCGTCATGGCGTCGCCGCCGAACCAGTCTGCGGCGCCGAGATGCCGCTCCATCACCGCGAGCGCGGCGTGGCCGCCGTCCTGCTTCGCCGGCAGCTGGGCGCGCTGGGCCTCCGTCATGTCGGAATGCTGGATCCAGTGGCGCGCGACGGCGATGTTGGGCTCGTGGCTGTATTGCTCGAAGAACAGCCATTGCAGGGTCAGCGCCCGCTCCAGCCGCGCCGCCGGCAGGAAGCGCGAGCCCTCCGCAAGTAGCACAGGATCGCGTTGGATTCGGCGAGCGGCGTGCCGTCCTCCAGCACCAGCAGCGGAATCCGCCCGTTCGGGTTGAGGGCGAGGAATTCCGGCGTCCGCGTCTCGCCCGCCAGGATATCGAGCTCGATCCGCTCATAGCCCAGGCCGAGATGGGCCATCAGCAGGCGCGGCTTGTAGCCGTTGCCGGAGAGACGGTTGTCGTACAGGCGAAGCATCGGCGGTTTCCTGCGGCCAGGGTCGGGCATCGGGACCGGCGTGGGGCCGGTTGGGGGCGCCATGCCGGCGCGCCGTGCCTCTGCCCGATGGACGGCGGGCGTGCAACCGGACCATAGTCGCGCCCCTATCCCCGCCGCGCCGACAGGAACGCCGCCATGACCGCAACCATGACCGGTGAAGACGGCAGCGCATCCGGCCCGCTCGGCCGCTTCGTCCGCGCTTTTTACGACGCCCGCCGCGCCGCGTCGCACAGCGGCGACCCCGGCGACCTGTCCGCGCTCGAAGCGTTCATCGCGCCCGATGTGGACTGGCAGGAACCGGATGTCGGCGACCATATGGGCGACCTGCGGGGCCGCGAGGCGGTGCTCGACATGATCCGCCGCGCGC
>FZLR01000134.1 GCA_900197615.1 Rhodospirillaceae bacterium Spongia-Bin9 | reverse complement strand
GCGTTTCCGTCCCCGCCCCCGCCCGCGGGCCGATCGGACAATGGGCCTCGCGCTCCACAAGGTCGTAGACGAACAGGAACTTGGCCATGCCGGTGAGCACGGCCGCCACCATACCGAGTTCGAAAATCTCGCCATCGTCGAAATGCGCCGACAGGTCTTCGTACAGGGCCGGTGTCAAACGGCCCTCCATGTTGGTTAGCGCCATCTCGGCCGCCAGGCGCAAGACCGCACGCTCGCGCCCGGAAAAGGCGTCGCTGGCCTCGTCCATGACGGCATCGAGCTGTTCGTCGCCGAGGCCGGCCCGGCGCGCCGCTTCGATATTGCCCTTGTTGCAGAAGGCGCAGCCGTGGGTCATCGAGAGCCGGTAGCGGAGCAACTCCTTCGTCCGGACATCGACCCGCCCGCCGTAGAACACCGAGCCGTAGAAGCCCTGAATGTACCATTCGAGCAGTTCGGGCGCGTTGGCCCCGACCTCGTAGAAGGTCGCGTCGCCGCCCTTGCTCTCTTGCAGGGCGCGGCTCTCGCTGTAGGCGGCGCGAAGCCAGCCGTCCATGACCTCCGGCCCGACTCGGCGCAATAAAGGTTTCGGCACCGTCCAGCCCTCCCTCGGATCGGCGTTGCATCGGGCCGAAACTGGCACGAAACGCGCCGGGAAGGCCATATCGTATCAAGGCCGGCTTGACGACAGCGCATACCGGGTCTGCTGTTCCGCCGAAAGTGTGCTAACCGGATGACACCGGCCCGATGCGGCACTACAGTCGCGCGGCCCGATCCGGCGCGGCTGGCGGGAAGCCGAAGAAGGCGCTCCGATGGATGCCATAGACATCGTCTGCAACCTGTTTACCGAACGGGAAGTGCGGCTCGGCCAGACCGGGCTGGACGACACGTTCAAAGCTCAGATTCGAATGCCGGAAGCAATCCGCGGCGGCGTCCCGATCGAGGGCTATCTCGCGAAGATGGACCGGGCCGGCATTGCGCGTTCGCTCCTGATCGCGGTGCGGGCCGGCGATCTGAACGTCCGGGAATCCTTTGAAATCCCCTACAGCCGGGTCGCGGAGGTCTGTGCGGCGCATCCCGACCGGTTCTCGGGCCTCGCCGGCGTCGACCCGTTCCGGGGCATGCAGGGCCTGCGCGACCTTGAGTCGGCGGTTCGCGACTATGGCTTCGTCGGCGCGCATCTCTATCCGCACTGGTTCAGCCTGGCGCCGGACCACGCCAAATACTACCCCTACTACGCCAAATGCTGCGAGCTAGACATCCCGATTATGATGCAGGTCGGGCACAGCCTGATCTATTCGCGCAACCGGCGCCTGCCGAGCGTCGGCCGGCCGATCTGCCTCGACCGGGTTGCGATCGATTTTCCCGAACTCAGGTTGCTCGGCATCCACATCGGCGTGCCCTGGACCCAGGAGATGATCTCCATGGCCTGGAAGCACGAGAATGTCTTTATCGGCGTCGATGCCTATGCACCGAAACACTGGCCGCCGGAGATCGTGCATTACTTGGACACTTACGGGCGTCACAAGGTCCTTTTCGGCACCGACTGGCCGGTGATCGATCCGGAGCGCGCTGTGGCCGAAATCGACGCCCTCGGCCTGCGGCCGGATAGCCGGCGCGCCCTGATGCGGGAGAATGCCCTGCGCGTCTTCCGGCTGCCCGAATCGCCGCCGGCCGTTTCGGCAGGAGCCGCACAGTGACCGGGCCGGCAGCACCATCATGGCTTCGGCGATAGTGCAGCCGCCGCCTGCCACCTACCGGCCGCTTACCATCGCCACCGGCATTCGCGCAGCGGCCGAGCGCACGCCGCAGAAAACAGCCCTTCGGGAAAGCGGGCGGACACTCACCTATGCCGCGCTGGTCGACCGGATCGACCGGGTGAGCGCGATGGTGGCGGACGGGTTCGGCCTCGGTCCGGGCGACAACGCCGCGATTCTTTCGCCCAACTGCCTGGAATATATCGAGATCGTCGCGGGCGCCTCGTGCGCCGGAGTGGCGGTCGCGACGCTGAATCCCCGGCTGGTCGGCCGCGAAATCCGCTACATCTGCGACGATTGCGGCGCGCGCATCCTGTTCGTCCATGCCGATCTGGCCGAAGCGGTCCGGGACCTGACGCTGGACAGCGTCGAACGGATCGTCGTTCTGGGCAACGAATACGACGCCCTGCTCGCCGATGCCCGGCCCTCGCGGCCGGAGCCCCTGCCCGAATGGTCGCCCTTCTCGATTTCCTATACCTCCGGCACGACCGGCGAACCGAAGGGCGTGGTGCTGCCCCACCGCTCCCGCGTCCTCACTTTCTACGGCATGGCCGCGGAATACGGCTGCTACGGCCCGGACGACCGCTACCTGGCGACGGCGCCGCTGTTTCACGGCGCCGGTTTCGCCTTTGCCGTGGCGGTCGTCTATTTCGGCGGCTATTGCGAAATCCTGCCCGGCTTCGATCCGGAGCGGGTCATCGCCCGGCTGGCGACGGAAAAGCTCGGCGGCACCTTTCTCGTGCCGACCCATTTCCATGACATTTTCGGGCTGGAGCGGCCCGCGCTCGAACGTTACCGGGCGTTCGAGCGGCTCAAGGCGATCGTCTCGAACGCCGCCCCGCTCGCCCAGGCGACCAAGGAGCAGATCGTCGACTACTTCGGCGACGGCATCCTGCACGAGACCTACGGTTCGACCGAAGCCGGGATCGTCACCAACCTGCGTCCTGCCGACCAGTTGATCAGGCAGCGCTGCGTCGGCCTGCCTTTCGTCGCGAGCCACGTCCGCCTGCTGGACGACGACGGTCGGGAGGTCGCGCCCGGCGAGGTCGGCGAACTCTTCAGCAATTCGCCCTACATCTTCAACGGCTATTGGGGCAAGCCGGAGGAGACGGCCGCCTGTTTCCGCGGCGAGTGGTTCAGCGCCGGTGACATGGCGACGAGGGACGAGGAGGGCTTCGTCTATTTGGTCGACCGCAAGAAAGACATGGTGATCTCCGGCGGCGTCAACATCTTCCCGCGGGAGATAGAGGAGATCCTGTTTCGCCATCCCGCAGTCGCCGAAGCGGCGGTCGTCGGGGTGCCGAACGAGAAATGGGGCGAGGAGTTGAAGGGATTTGTGGTGCCTAAACCCGATATGGCGCCGGATGCGCGTGCGCTCGAAGCCTTCTGCCGCGAGCATCTCTCGCCCTATAAGGTGCCGAAGACATTCGAATTCACCGGTTCCCTGCCGCGCAACGCGGCCGGCAAGATTCTGAAGCGCAAACTGCGCGAAGTATGAACCGGACAGGAACCTGAGCCGGCGGCGTCCGCCGGCCAACCCGGCCCCGGATGCGCATCCGGGGTCCGAAACAACGGAGGGAAGATATGCGCATGACAAGCACGATAGCGACCGCCACATCCCGGGCCGCACTCGCCATTGCCCTGGCGGCGGGCATCGGACTGTCGCCGGCCCAGGCCGACGAACATACGAGCCTGACGCTGATGAAGGATTGGGCGCCGCACGGCATGCATGCGCCATTCTACCTCGCCCAGGCCAAGGGCTGGTTCAAGGAAGCCGGTGTTACCGTGAAGATCGTCGACGGCAAGGGTTCGGCATCGACGGTCGGCCTTGTCGGCGCCGCCCAGGCCGATATCGGCCATGCGTCGCTTTCGGTGATGGCGCTGGCCCGCAACAAGGGGCTGCCGGTCACCGCCATCGGCAGCATCCTCAGGACCAACGAAGTCGGCGTGATCTTCTCCAAGGGCAAGCCCTACAAGGGACCGAAGGATTTCAAGGGCTCCACGCTGGTCTATACCTCCGGGTCGATCGAGGCGCCGTTCATCGACACCTTCCTCGCCCAGGGCGGCCTCAAGCGCAGCGACGTCAATCTGTTGGCCGTCGCGGCGTCGGCGAAGATCGCGACCTACCTGTCGGGCCGCGGCGACGGCGTGATCGGGCCGATCCCCTTCTTCCTGGCGATCGCGGCCAAGAAGCGGCCGTCGAGTTTCGTCGGTTTCGCAGAAAACGGCCTGCCCATGCTGTCGTGGGGCATCGTCGCAAACGACGAGTCGATCGCGAAGAAGCCGAAGGCCATGAAAGCGTTCATGACCGCCCTGGCGCGGAGCTGGAAACATATCCTGGACGGCGGGCTGGACGAGGCCGTGCAGGCGATGATCGACCTGCGCCCCAAGGCGCGCGTGTCGATGGCGGTCGGCAAGGCCATCTTCAACGCCTACCGGCCGTATTTCTTCTCGCCGACGACCAAGGGCAAACCGATGGGCTATATGAGCGCCAAGGACTGGGACGACACCGTCAAGACTCTCAAGAGCCTGAAGCGGGTCAAGGCAAGCATGAAGACCACGGACTTCTACAACGCCTCCTTCATGCCGCGCTGACGGCAATGGTGGAACAGACCGCCGAACCGGCGCCGGCCGCGCCCCGAAGCGCCGCCGGCGCCGCCGGCAAATCCATTGCCGAGGCCTATGTCCGGATCGCCGGTCTGGACAAGACCTACCATTCCGAGCGCGGCGACGTCGAAGCCCTTCGGGGCATCGATCTCGATATCCGCAGCGGCGAGTTCATCAGCATCCTGGGGCCGAGCGGCTGCGGCAAGAGCACCCTGCTCAAATGCATCGCGGGCCTGGAGGATCTGACGGCCGGCGATGTGGCGATCCGGGGCCAGGCCGTCGTCGAGCCGCCCCTCGATACCGGCATCGTCTTCCAGCGCGACGTGCTGCTGGACTGGCGCTCGGTGATCGACAACATCCTGCTGCCGATCGAGTTCGCCCGGCTCAGAACGGCAGACTGGCGCGAAAAGGCGCTGGAGCTTCTGCACCTGTTCGAGCTCGAGGCCTTCGCCGACCGCTATCCCTGGGAATTGTCGGGCGGGATGCGCCAGCGGGTGGCGATCTGCCGGGGGTTGATCCGCGACCCGGCCCTGCTGCTGATGGACGAGCCGTTCGGGGCGCTGGATGCGATCACCCGCGATGAGCTGAATCTCGAGCTGGAGCGGATCTGGGAGGCGACGCACAAGACGATCGTCTTCATCACCCACAGCATTCCGGAAGCGGTGTTCCTGTCCGGTCGGGTGGTCGTGATGTCCCGCAATCCGGGGCAGATCGTCGAGGTTATGGATATCGAGCTCGACCGGCCGCGCGCGCTCGACATCCGCGAGACCCCGGCCTTTGCCCACTATGTCGGGCACATCCGGGAAATATTCGAAGGTCTGGGCGTCATGAAACGGGGGCGGTAGCGATGGGCTTCTGGTCGACCAAGACGGGCCGCATTCTCAACGTCATCCTCGTGCTGATCGGCTTCTGCCTGATCTGGGAGGCGGCGGTCATCGTTTTCGGTATCAAGCCGTTCCTGCTGCCGGCGCCGTCGCGGGTGCTGGCCGACATCCTCAGCGAACCCCTGTGGTACGGCGAGCACACGCTGGTGACCCTGCAGGAAACGGCGCTCGGCTTCATTCTTGCCGTTCTGGCCGGCCTGGTCATGGCGATCGGGATTGTCTTTTCGCGTTTCGTCGAGCAGACCCTTTACACTTTCCTCGTCGCGATCAATTCGATTCCCAAGGTCGCCGTCGCGCCGCTCTTCATCGTCTGGTTCGGCGCCGGCATCGAGCCCAAGGTCGCTATCGCCTTCCTGATTGCGGTGTTCCCCATTGTCATCGACACCGTGCTCGGACTGCGGTCGGTGGAGCCCGAAATGCTCGATCTCGCGCGCTCGATGCGCGGGTCGGCGATGCAGACCCTGTGGAAGATCCGCTTCCCGACGGCGCTGCCGAGCATGTTCGCCGGCATGAAGGTCGGCATTTCCTTCGCCTTCATCGGCTCGATCGTCGGTGAATTCGTCGCCTCGCAGGCGGGACTAGGCTTCGTGATCGATTCGGCCCAGCCGACCTTCGATACGACACGGATTTTCGCGGCGATCATGCTGCTGGCGGTCGTCGGGACCGCGCTGTTCTATATCATCGAACTGGCCGAACGTACCTTCATCCCGTGGCATGTGTCGCGCCGCCGCGAGGGCACGACGCCGGCGGGCCACTGATCCGGACGGCGAGCGGAAGCGATGACATTCAAAGCACAGCGCCAGGTCGTCGATCTCTCCGGGCGGGAGGTCTATTTTCGCTATACCGGGAGCGGGCCGCCGGCGGTCTTGCTTCACGAATCGCCGCGTTCGTCGGCTGCCCTGCTGCCATTGATGGAGCGGCTGGCCGGGCGCTTCACCGTCTTCGGTTTCGATACGCCGGGCTTCGGCGGCTCCGATCCCTTGCCGATGGACCGGCCGTCGAGCGCCGACTATGCCGACGCGCTGTCCGAGGCGATGACGGCGCTCGGCATCGAAAGAGCCCCGGTCTACGGCACTCACACCGGCGCCTGCATCGCGATGGACATGGCGCTCGGGCATCCGGAGCGGGTTTCGGTTGCCGTGCTCGATGGCTATCCGGTCTTCACGGACGCCGAAAAAGAGGAACTTCTGCGCGAATACCTGCCGCCGTTCCGCCCGTGCTGGGACGGCGCCCATGTCGCCTGGCTGTGGGCGCGGGTGCGCGACCAGTTCACCTTCTTTCCCTGGTATGCCGCCGGCAACCTGGGCCGCCTGCCGCGCGATCCGCCGCCGCTCGATTTTCACCAGCTTGTCGTCAACGATTTCCTGCGCGCCGGCGACGAATATCGACCGGCCTATGCGTCGGCGTTCCGGTTCGAGGCGCTCCGGCCGCTGGCGGCGGCGCAGACTCCTGTTGCGATCGTGGCGCGGGAAGACGATCTGCTGTTTCCCCATCTCGATCGTTTGCCCGAGGCCTTGCCGGATCGTGTTTCCCTCCACCGGCTCAGCGCCGATCGCGACGCCTGGGGCGAGGCGATCGGTAACATCATGGTGGCGAATCCCGGCCAGAAGACCGCACCGCAACCGGTGGTGAACCCCGGCGGCGCGCGTCGGGTACGCCGGCGTTTTATCGAAACGCCGTGCGGCGCGGCCCATGTCCGCTTCGCCGGTCCGAATAACGGGAGGGCGGCCGTGCTGCTGCACCGAACGCCCGGCTGTTCGGCGGAACTGGACGACCGGCTTGCGCGGCTGGGGCGGCAGCAGCCCGCCATCGCCATCGATCTGCCCGCCAACGGCGAGTCGGAGGCGTCGGCCCCGCACGATCTGGCCGGAATCGTCGGCTGGATCGGCGGCTGTCTCCGGGCCCTCGATATCGCCGATTGCGACCTTGCCGGCGAGGATACCGGCGCCGTTTTCGCTGCGGCCGTCGCGGCGGCAGGGCCGGTCAGGATCGACCGCCTGACGCTGGCCCAGTCGTCCGGGTCGCCGCCGGCCCCGGAGTCGGATGCCTCCGCCGCGCTCTGCCCCGACCTCCGGCCGCGCTGGGACGGCGGACATCTTTCGGCCGCCTGGTACTGGGCGCGCGACAGCCTGCTCTATCGGCGCTGGGACGCGCGGACGATTGCCGGCGGGTGGCGCCTGCCCGACGATCCGCCGGTGGGTTTGCTCCATGCCAGGTTCACCGGTGCGGTGCTGGGCGCGCAGGGCAACGAAGCCCTGTGCCGGGCGGCAAACGCCGCCGAATTCGACGGGCTGCTGGACCGGGCAACGCGGCGCGGCGCGGCCATCGAGCGCTTCGACATGCCGCTCGCCCTGTGTCCGCTGCACGGCCGCGCATGAACCGGGGATCGGCCGACGGGGCGAAGCTTGACCGCCTGCGCGCTGCGGTCGGTGCTGCCGGCATTATCGCCGACCCCGAAATGCTGGCGAGCCTGTCGCACGACATCGCCGGCCCGGCTGGCGCGCTGCCGGTGTGTATCGTCGCGCCCGACTCGCTTGCGGCGCTGCAGCGGGCAGTCGGTGCAGCGACGGAGAGCGGGTTCGCCATCGTGCCGCGCGGCGGCGGCATGTCCTACACCGGGGGATATGCGCCGTCGGCGGACGGCTGCGTTCTGTTCGACATGACACGATTGTCCGCGGTCGCCGGGATCGACATCGCGAACCGCCATGCCGTCGTCGAGGCCGGTTGCACCTGGTCGGCCCTGAACGACGCGTTGCGTGGCACCGGTTTCCGCCCGCCTTCGTTCGGTCCGCTCTCCGGCGGGGTTTCCACGGTCGGCGGCGCGGTCTCGCACAACGCAATGTTTTTCGGCTCGGGTTCGGCGGGCAGCATCGCCGGCAGCGTGCTCGGGCTGGAGGTCGTCCTCTCCGACGGCCGTCTGCTGCACACCGGCGTCCTGCGCCCGGATTCGGTCGATGCCCTGGCTCACGGCCCGGACCTGACCCACCTTTTCGTCGGCGATTGCGGCGCATTCGGCGTCAAGGCGCGGGTCGCCCTGCGGCTGGCCCCGGTGGCCGGCGCCGAAGCCTTTCTGTCGATGGCCTTCGACGATCCGCTGGCGATGGTCGACGCCCAGACCGCGCTGGCGGGCCGGCCGGGCCTGGGCGAGTGCTTCACCTTCGACCGCCAGGCGCACTGCAACATCCTCGACCGGCGCATTGGCTTCCGGGAAAAACTCGGCGCCGCTGCCGGCGTGGCGCGCGGAACCGGCGGGCTGGCCCGCGCCGCCCGCCTGCCGGCCGAAGGCCTCAACTTCCTGGAAGGGGCAGACTATTCGCTGCACCTGTCCGTCGAAGGGGACGAAACGCGCCACGCCGGCGCGCGCGCCGCGGCGCTGCGGGCCGCACTGGCGCAACACGGCGGCAGCGAACTACCGGACACCATTCCGCGCGTCACCCGCGCCCGGCCGTTCGGGCCGATTACCGCGCTGCTCGGCCCGCGAGGCGAGAACTGGCTGCCGGTGCACGGCGCGCTCGGCCTCGCCCGCGCCGCCGGTTGCATGGTAGCGCTGCGAGACCGTTTCCAGGAGCGCGCCGGCGACATGGCGGATGCCGGCGTGACCTGCACCGTCCTCACCGTCCTCGCGCCGGGCTGCGTGCTGATGGAGCCGCAGTTCTTCTGGCCGGACCGCCTGAGCCCGTTTCACCTCGCCCATGCGACGTCCGAACAGGTGAAGCTGCATCGCGAGGCGCCGGAAAATCCGCGCGGGCGCCAACTGGTCTTCGATCTGCGGGATGAGACCGCGGAAATCCTGCAGGCGCACGGCGCCGCCCATATGCAGATCGGACGCTACTATCCGTTCCTGTCGCGCCTGACGCCGGCGCAGGCAGATATCCACAGACGTATCCGCGCCGCCCTGGACCCCGACGGACGGATGAATCCCGGTGTGCTCGAAGATTGAGGCGCGGGCGTATCGCGTGCCGGAATTCCGACGGTCGTACGTTCAGTCATGGCAGGCAGCCGGTTTCAGCAACGACCGCCTGGACGCCGGCAGCAGCCCTCGACCGCCGCATCGTCCGGTCGAAGAGCAGCGGGTTTATCGGCGCGGCCTTATTCAAAAGGAGATCGATGTAGTCCGACGCTTCTCCGACGAGGCGGGCTACACGCATTTCGATCTTCAGCGCACCGAAGGTTGAGTCCGGATCGGTGCGAGGCGAAGCGACTGGAGGTAGGCCTTTGCGCGCGGGACGACGGACATCGGAGGTAAAAAATTATCTCAGTAAATCAGATAATTAGTTCGGTTCACACCAGAACCTAGATCAAATGTCGGTCTCGGGGTTGCGAACCCCGGCAACCGCAGAAGCCCCGTTGCTCCCAAAAGATGGCGGGCGATCTCAATTTGCGTACCGGCGGTCGCATCTCTTTACCGCGAGCGCATCGCAAGATGCGCCATGTCAGCCCGACTGTCCGACCCCGGGGGCTCAATCCATTTAGCGCGCGAAGCGGCGGTAAACTCGTGAGACGAATACCGGTTGACATCGAATTGCTGACCGGCCCGGTCGAGAAATGTCAGCGCCAGCGGTTCCATGGCTGCGACTGCACCCTCGACCGTCAGGTTATGGATTTGCCTGGAATGACTTTCCCCAAGTTGGCACTTTTCCGCTTGCCCCATCCTTTAACGTGTTGAGTTGACACGATATTTCTCTCG
>FZLR01000098.1 GCA_900197615.1 Rhodospirillaceae bacterium Spongia-Bin9 | reverse complement strand
ATACGCCAAGCGGCGGGCGGAGCCAACGGGGGGGGGGGGGGCGGGGGAGCCGATCCTTGTGCTGGAAGCGATGAAAATGGAACAGACGATCGTCGCGCCCGGCGACGGTACGGTGAGCGCAATCCACTATGGCGCCGGCGACCAGGTCGAGGAAGGCGCGCAACTGGTGGATTTCGAACGGAAGGAGGGCTGAGCGATGGATGCTGCGAACGGGCGGGGGGACCGCTATGTCCGGGTCCAGGAGGTCGGCGCGCGCGATGGGCTGCAGAACGAGCCGCAGACGGTGCCCACGGACATCAAGGTCGACCTGATCGAGCGACTGGCCCGCGCCGGCCTGCCGGCCGTCGAGGCCGGGGCCTTCGTGTCGCCGAAATGGGTGCCGCAGATGGCGGATTCGGAAGAGGTTTTCCGCCGGATCGAGCGCCGGGATGGCGTGACCTATCCAGCGCTGACGCCGAACATGAGGGGTTTCGACCGCGCCATTGCTGTTGGCGTGACCGAAGTCGGCGTGTTCGCCGCCGCCTCCGAGACGTTTTCGAAGCGCAACACCAACTGCACCATCGAGGAGAGCCTGGAGCGGTTTCGCCCGGTCTGTGCGGCGGCCCAGGAGGTCGGCGTCAGGGTTCAGGGCTACGTCTCGACCGTCCTCGGCTGCCCTTATGAAGGGGAGATCGATCCCGGCATCGTCGCCGACCTGTGCGGCCGGCTCTATGCGATGGGCTGCTACCGGGTATCGCTGGGCGACACAGTCGGCGTCGGTACGCCGTCCAAGGCCGCGGACCTGATCGACCGGGTGGCGGAGACCGTGCCGCTCGACGCCATCGGCATTCATTTTCACGATACCTACGGCCAGGCGCTCGCCAACACACTGGCCTGCCTGGATCGCGGCGTCCGGGTGGCGGATTCCTCCGTGTCCGGCCTCGGCGGCTGCCCCTACGCGCCGGGGGCCGCGGGCAATCTGGCGACCGAAGACCTGATCTACATGTTGGACGGCCTCGGCATGGAAACCGGCGTCGATCTGGATGCGGTGGCGGAGACCGGTGCCTTTATTACCGGCTGGCTGGGCCGGGCGCCGGCCTCGCGCGTCGCCCAGGCCTTTGCCGGAAAGCGGGCGGCCTGAAGGGAGAATGGCGCTCCATCTGCTCAAATTGGCGGTCGGCTGCGCCTCGGTCGAATCCCTGGCCCGCTGGCAGGCCGTCCGGCTCGCGCGCACCGGGGAACTGTTCCACGAGACCCGAAATTTTCCGCGGCGGGCGGACGAGATACGCGCCGGCGGCTCGATCTACTGGATTATCAAGGGTTATGTCCGGGTCCGGCAGCGGATTCCCGAACTGGAGCGGCGGGCGGACGAGGACCGCGGCCGGTTCTGCCGTCTCCATCTCGATCCTGTGCTGGTGCGCACTGAACTGCAGCCCCGGCGGCCGCATCAGGGCTGGCGCTATCTTGAGGACGCCGATGCCCCGCCGGACGCCCCGGACGGCGCAATTCCGGAGGAACCGCCGCCGGAAATGGCTGCCGAGTTGCGAAATCTGGGTTTGCTGTAGTCCCGGCGCAGTTTGCCTGCGGCGCTTACCTGAACCGTTCCTCCGCAATAGCATCGGCGACATCGCTGGTCGGCCGATCCTCGGCGTCGGCGCGGGCGAAAATTTCGCTCAACGTGTCGTCGATCCGGTGCAGTTTGGCCCGTGCCGCCTCGATGTCGTAGCCGATGGCAAAACGCGCCACGTCGATCAGGCCGCCGGCGTTGATGACATAGTCCGGCGCATAGAGGATGCCGGCCCGGCGCAGGGCTGCGCCGTGCCGCGCTTCGTCCAGCACATTGTTGGCCGATCCGGCGACGATCGGGCATTTCAGGCGAGGCAGGGTCTCGTCGTTAACGACGGCGCCCAGGGCGCAGGGCGCAAACAGGTTGCAGTCGACGTCGAAGATGTCGTCGGGGCCGACCACGGTCGCGCCGAAGTCGCGTTCCGCCTTCCGGAGGGCGGCCCGATCGATGTCGGTGACGGTCAGGCGGGCGCCGGCTTTGTGCAGATATTCGCACAGGAAGCGGCCGACATGGCCGACACCCTGGACGGCGACATGCAAGCCGTCCAGGGTGTCCCGCCCCAGCTTGTAGCGCACGGCGGCACGGATGCCGATGAAGACACCGTGCGCGGTCGAGTTGGAGGGATCGCCGGCACCGCCGGTCACGCCGACGACATGGTCGGTGACGGTCCCGATCGCATCCATGTCGGCAACCGTCGTGCCGACATCCTCGGCGGTTATGTAGCGTCGGTTCAGCCGGTCGACCGCCCGGCCGAACGCCTTCATCAGCGCTTCGGTCTTGTCCTTTCTCGCATCGCCGATAATCACCGCCTTGCCGCCGCCCAGATCGAGGCCGGCCATGGCCGCCTTGCCGGTCATACCGCGGGACAGGCGCAGCGCATCTTCCAGTGCTGCCGCCTCGCTGGGGTACGGCCACATCCTGCAGCCGCCGAGCGCAGGGCCGCGGTTGGTGTTGTGGATCGCGACGATGGCGCGCAATCCGGTGGCCTCGTCATGGCTGAAGACGATCTGTTCGTGGCCGGCGAAATCGGGGTGGTCGAACAGGTTCATGGGTATGCTCGCGGTTTCGGTCGCGCCAAATCGGACCGGCGGCGGGGTGTCCTGTAGCAATGTCGATGCGGCCATGCTAGCCGCCTCTTCTGGACGGGCAAAGAGCCGGTCCGACGCTGGAAACGGGCTCCCCGCGTCGCGGCACAGAATTCACAAAATGGAGATGGGGACATTGATCGGCAGTGTCGACCAGATTCTCGTCATGGTCATTGTCGGCGGTACTGCCGGATGGCTGGCCGCGACCGTTCTGCGGGTCCGATCCATCGGCATTGTCGGCACCATGATCGTCGGCGTTGTCGGTTCCTTTATCGGCATCGTTCTGTTCCGCGCGATCGACGTTCGGATCGAGGGTTACCAGATCGGACCGATTCCGGTCGGTCACCTGTTTGCCGCCTTTATCGGAGCAATCCTGCTGGTCGTCGTACTGCGCCTGCTCCGCTGGCGGCGCTATTAGGCCGCTACCGACCGGCGGCGGTCCATCGACCCGGCGCCGCCCGCCCGCTAGACTGGACGCCCGTAAGCCGGACTCCTATCTACGAAGCGCAGTTCATCAGCGGGACGTTCATGGCAAAATCCGTCACGCCGCAGCACCGGGCGCTGTCCGAATCGCGGACCGCCAGCGAGGTCGATGCCTTCCTGCAGTCGATGGCGCAGACGCCGGCTGCCGCCGCCGGACGCGGGCGGCTGATCTTCGCCATGGATGCCACGGCGAGCCGTGAGCCGACCTGGGACATCGCTTGCGATATCCAGGCCGAGATGTTCGCCGAAACCGACGCGCTGGGCGGTCTGGATGTCCAGCTTGTCTTCTACCGCGGCATCGGCGAATGCCGGGCGACCGGGTGGCTGTCGTCGTCCGCCGATCTGGTAGGCCGGATGGTCAAGGTACGTTGTCTGGGCGGCCGGACCCAGATCGGGCGGGTCTTCAAACATGCAATCAACGAGTCCGGGTCCCATGCAATCGGCGCGCTCGTGATCGTCGGCGACGCCTTCGAGGAGGCGATCGATCCGGTCTGCGATCTGGCGGGCCGGCTCGGCCTCATGGGCACCAGGGCGTTCCTGTTCCAGGAAGGCGACAATCCGGACGCCACGATGGCGTTCCGCCAGTTCGCGCGCCTGACCGGCGGCGCCTGCTGCCGTTTCGACGCCGGCAGCGCGAAGCAACTGCGCGAACTGCTGGCAGCCGTCGCGGTCTACGCGGCGGGCGGGCGCCCGGCGCTGGAGAATTACTCCGCCGGCCGGGACGGCCCGGTCCTGCAGATTACCCGCCAGATCGACGACCGCGGCCGGTAAATGGGCTGGTTCCTCCTCGGCGTCGCGCTGATCGCTGCGGCCATTCTGCTGCTGTTTTCGTTGCCACAGGCCAGTGTCGGGCAGTTGGTACGGCTGCTGCGCGGCATTGCGATCGCCTGCGCGGCCGTTTTCGGCCTTTTCGGCCTGTTCACCGGGAAGCTGCTCTGGGGTGTGCTCGGTCTCGGGGCCGCCCTGGTCATCTACCTGATGGGCGGCACCATGCCGTGGAATTTCAAGAAACCGGAAAAGGGCACGTCCGAGGTCGAGACGCCGTGGCTCAAGTTGCAGCTCGATCACACGACCGGCGGCATTACCGGCGATGTGCTGGCCGGCAGCTACGCCGGCTCGCGGGTCGAATCGCTCGATCGCGACGACCTCATGATCCTGCTGGCCGAGTGCGCCCGCGACGATGCCCAGTCGGCCCGCCTCATCGAGGCCTATCTGGACCGCATGTGGCCGGAATGGCGCAATATCGACCGGGGCGGCGGAAGCGGGCCCGGCCCGATGGACCGCGCCGAAGCGCTTTCCGTTCTCGGTCTGGACGAGACCGCCACCGATGACGATATCCGGCGCGCCCATCGCGACCTGATGCGCAAGCATCATCCGGACCACGGCGGATCGGACTGGCTCGCCGCCAAGCTTAACCAGGCTAGGGAAGTTCTGCTCGGGGAGTAGGATTCTGCCGTTCTGCACGCCGCCCGGCGTGTGTTCGCGCATTTTGGCGCGTGGTCAGGCTGGGGGTTTCATGCTGCAACGGCGGCCAATCCCTACGCGATCGAGGCCATGCCGAAGCCGATCCGCAAAGCCGTTTTTCCCGTCGCCGGACTCGGAACGCGCTTCCTGCCCGCGACCAAGGCGGTGCCGAAAGAGATGCTGCCGGTCGTCGATCGGCCGCTGATCGACTATGCGGTCGCCGAGGCCGCCGCGGCCGGCGTGACGCACATGATCTTCGTCACTGCGAAGGGCAAATCGGCGCTGCAAAATCATTTGGACCGGCACGTCGAACTCGAAGCGGTACTGAGGACGAAAGGCAAGACGGCGGAACTCGAGCGGCTGGCTGCGGTCGTGCCGGACGGTGTGCGCTGCAGCGTTGAGATTCAAACGGCGCCGCTGGGCCTCGGCCACGCAGTCTGGTGTGCCCGGCGTATTGTCGGCGACGAGCCGTTCGCAGTGATCTTGCCCGACGATGTGGTGATGGCCGGCACGGGGTGCCTCGCCCAGATGATTGCCCGCTACGGCGCAACCGGAGGCAATCTGCTGGCGGTGCAGGATGTGCCGCCGGAACGGACCGACCGCTACGGCATTCTGGATGTCGGCAACGACGAGGATTGGCCGGGTGGCGTGGCCGAGGTGCGCGGGCTGGTCGAAAAGCCTGCGCCGGCGGACGCCCCGTCGACCCTGTCGATTATCGGCCGGTATATCCTGCAACCGGAGATATTTTCCGTCCTGGAAAACGGCGAACGAGGGGCCGGCGGCGAAATCCAGTTGACCGACGCCATCGCCGCGCTGATCGGCCGGCAGCCGGTCCACGGCTACAGGTTCGAGGGCGTGCGTTTCGATTGCGGCGACCGGCAGGGCTGGTTGTCGGCAAACGTCGCCTTCGCGCTGCAACGACCTGATCTTGAAGGTATTCGCGATAAACTGCGCCGATTGATAGAGTCGGACTGATCTGCCATCTACCGGGCTCATCTGCGCCTTACCGGAGGCTTTGAATGAAGATAGCCATGATCGGAACCGGCTATGTCGGCCTCGTCTCCGGCGCCGGTTTCTCGGAATTCGGCACCGATGTGGTCTGCGTCGACAAGGATGCCGCCAAGATCGCCATGCTGCGCAACGGCGAGATGCCGATCTACGAACCCGGCCTTGAGGACCTTGTGGCGCGCAATGTCGAGGCCGGGCGCCTGCGCTTTTCGACGGATCTGGAAGCGGCGGTCGACGAAGCCGAAGCCGTTTTCATCGCCGTCGGAACTCCCTCCAGGCGCGGCGATGGCCATGCCGACCTGAGCTATGTCCATGCCGCTGCCCGGGAGATTGCCGCATCGATCCGGGATTATACAGTCGTCGTCACCAAATCGACGGTGCCGGTCGGCACCGGCCGGGAGATCGAAGCGATCGTCCGGGAGGTCAATCCCGACGCGGATTTCGATGTCGCCTCCAATCCGGAATTCCTGCGCGAGGGCTCGGCGATCGTCGACTTCATGCGGCCGGACCGCGTGGTGATCGGCACCGGCAGCCTGCGGGCGCGCGATGTCATGCGCAAACTGTATCGGCCGCTCTATCTTGTCGAGACGCCGATCCTGTTCACGCGGCGGGAAACCTCGGAACTGATCAAGTATGCCGCCAATGCATTTCTGGCGACCAAGATCACCTTCATCAACGAGATCGCCGATCTCTGCGAACGGGTCGGCGCGGACGTATATCAGGTGGCGCGCGGCATCGGGCTGGACGGGCGGATCGGCCCGAAGTTCCTGCATCCCGGCCCGGGATACGGCGGATCCTGTTTCCCGAAGGACTCCCTCGCCCTGATTAAGACCGCGCGGGACAAAGGCGCGCCGCTGCGCATCGTCGAAGCGGTCGCGGAGATCAACGACACGCGCAAACGATCGATGGCGCAACGGGTGATCGACGCCTGCGGCGGCGAGGTGAACGGCTGGACCATCGCGATCCTCGGAGTCACCTTCAAACCGAATACCGACGATATGCGGGAAAGCCCGAGCCTGGATATCGTGCCGATGTTGCAGGAAGCCGGCGCGAATATCCGGGCCTACGATCCGGAAGGCATGGCGGAAGCCGGTCCCCTGCTTCCGGGCGTAACATGGTGCGGCGGCGCCTACGACGCTGTGCTGGACGCCGACGCGGTCGTGATTCTGACGGAATGGAACCAATTCCGGAATCTGGACCTGGACCGGGTGAAGGCGCTCCTCAAAACGCCGGTCTTCGTCGATTTTCGCAACATATACAATCCGCGCGACATGGCCGAGGCCGGCTTCGGCTACACCGCGATAGGCCGTCCGCTGGAGGCTGTGACCGGCTGACCGGGCCGTGACGATCGATTTCTTCTTCTACGGCACCTTGCGGGACGCGGAAGTCCGGCGGATCGTGTTCGGGCCGGCCGCGCTTTCTCCGATCGCGATTCCTGCGACGCTGGCGGGATACCGCTGCGCGCCGGTCGAGCGCGGTCGCTTCCCGGCTATCGTCGCGGAAGAAGGGTCGGTAGCGGAGGGGGTGCTGGTGCGGGAAGCGACCCTCGATGCCGCAGTCCGGACCAGCTGTTTCGAGGGCGATGGCATCGACTACGACATCGTTCGGAAACCGGTCGCTGTCGATGACGGAAAGCGCGCCGCGGCCTGGGTCTGCATCCCCACTTCGGCGCTGCCGGTCGAACCCGGAAAATGGCGCTTCGAGGCTTGGCAGCGCGATTGGCGGCCGGCCTTTCTCCGGAATGCGAAGGTGGCGATGGCGGAGGCGGCTCCGGCGGAACTCAGCCGGTATCGCCGGGCCTGGCTGAGCCGGCTCAGCCGCGCGCCGGAATTTTGATCGCCATGCAGTTCAGGCTGCGCCGCTTCAGGATCGAGCAGGCCTCGCGGGCTTCGGCGAAAGAGAGGCCGGTAATTCGGGCGCGATAGATGGATCGGTTGGCCCGGTTGCGGCGGGGCATGATATGGGCGCGGGGGCCGCGGGCAAGGCGATGGGGCAGAACTTTTTTCGCCTGGTCGAGGCCGCTTTTCGCCCGCCGGTATTCTGTGAAAGCGCCAACCTGAATACCAAATCTGGATTTCGGTTTGTTGCGGCGCAGGGCGACGGTGCTCGGCCGGGTCTCAACGAACGCCATCTTGACGGAGACCGGCACGCAATCGATGCCACGCCGCCGCACGGTTCGACAGGCGCGCTGCGCCTGACGCAGGCCGAAGCCCATCAACCGGGCGACGTAGAAGGAGCGCCTGCGCCCGTTTGTCCGGACGATCGCGCCGTTGGCCTGTTGCCGATAGCTGCGCGGCAGCGCGCGTTTCGCTCGCCGGATTGCGGATTGCGCCTGATGCCGGCGGTAGAAAGCGCCGACCTGGACGCCGTGGACATAGCGCTTGCGCGTCTTCGAGCGCCGGGCCGGCTGCGGGGCCGCCGCGATGCGCGGCGCGGCCATCGCCGACGACGTGAGAGACAAGCCGATCCGCGGTTTGCCCGGACGCTTCTTCGGCAGCGCGGCAACCCGGATTTGCTTGCCGTTGCCGGCCCTTGCATGGACCGGTCCCGATTTCTGTCCCTTCGTCCGGGCAGGCTTGCCGTCGATGCCGCTGCGCATTGCGATGCGAACATAACCCTTGGGTGTCTTGCGCAAGTACGCCGAATTGTGCGCCGTGCGCCATCCACCGGCCAGGAGGCGCTTGGTCTTCCAGTAGCGGTGGTTCGACGTCCGGGCGCCCAGAACGACCGTAATCAGATGGACTTTCCCGTTGTGGGCACTGGTTACCAGATTGTAGCGCGCGCGCCGAGTATACCCCGTTTTCATCCCCTTGACGTGGGGGTGGGACCGGAGCAGCCGGTTCGTGTTGCGAAAGCCGCGTCGGCCGAAACGGTAAAATCGGGTCGCGAACACCTTTGTGTATTGCGGATAGTGGTGGATCAGCGACCGGGCCAGGATCGCCATGTCCCGCGCCGTCGTCCGCTGGCCGCGGGCGGGCAGGCCCGAGGCGGTGCCGAATACCGTGCGGCGCATGCCGAGTTGGCGCGCGCGCTGGGTCATCAAGCGAGCGAACCGGCGTTCGCTGCCGGCGATCTTCTCCGCCAGTGCGGCGGCCGCGTCATTCGCCGATTTGATGGCAGTTGCGTAGACCAGATCGCGTATCCGGACGCGCTGGCCGGTGCGCAGGTAGAGTTTCGACGGCTGCCTGGTTGCGGCGTAACGGGAAATCCGCACTCTGGTGTTCCAGCCGAACCGGCCGCGCGACAGGGCTTCGAACGTCAGGTACAGCGTCATCAGCTTGCTGAGGGACGCGGGCGGATGGCTGGCGTTCGCGTTGTGCGACTGAAGCACCAGGCCGCTGCGGGCATCGATGGTGATCGAAGACTTCGTATAAGCCTGGGCCGGTCCGCCCGTTGTTATTGCGGTCAGGCCGCCCGCCAGGCAAAGGGCGACGGCAACGCGTCCGGTAGAACGCATCTTCCTTCCGGTGCGCAGCTCAGGGCCGCGCCCCGTCTGCGAGGCTGTCAAGCCTTCCTCACCCATGAAGCTTATCCGGTCCCCAAACGTAATGCACCAGTCCGCGGTCCGCCGGCCGCCGCCCTGGGCAACGAACCGGCACGATTACTCTCCCCGCACTCCGCATCGATTACGCAGCATTCGGCGGAAGTTTCCGCCACGACCTGCAGGTCGCTCCTGCGTTCGGCTTGTATCGCCTTCCGGATAGAAATCCTAACATAGACATGCTTGCACCGAATGTCAAAATCTACTTCGATCCGACCGATCGGGAATATCCGAGACGGGACGGCGCCCGGATTCCGATTTTCGTTCTTCACCGGAGACTTTGCTTTGCCCTATCATTCCCTACCTTACAGACGGATGTCGTGCCGGTCCGCCGGCCGGCGGCAACAGCCGAAACCGGAATGCGGCGGAAGTCGTAGACAATGGGGAATGCCCGGCTTGGCATGAGCAGCTCGGTATGAGTGACAAGGATCGTAACGGCGACGACGGTCAAACGGGCGTAATCGTCCGGTCGAAGACGCGCACCAAGAAGCCGGCGCTGTACAAGGTGCTGATGCTGAACGACGACTACACGCCGATGGAGTTCGTCGTCCATGTGCTGGAGCGCTATTTCGGCAAGAGCCGGGAGGAGGCGACCCGCATCATGCTACATGTCCATCAGCGCGGCGTCGGCGTTTGCGGCGTTTACACCTATGAGATTGCGGAGACCAAGGTTAACCAGACCATGGAGCTGGCGCGCAAGCACCAGCATCCGCTGCAATGCACCCTGGAGAAAGAGTAACCGCCTGAGGGGCGGCCGCCCCACCGGGTGGAAAACCGACAGAGAACCCGAGCGAAACGGAAAGCGGGCGCAATGCTCTCATCGAATCTGGAACGAAGCCTCCATCGGGCGCTGGCGCTGGCCAACGAGCGCAGCCACGAGTTTGCGACGCTGGAGCATCTGCTGCTGTCGCTGGTCGAAGACCAGGATGCGCTTTCGGTGTTGCGAGCCTGCAACGTGGATGTCGACAAGCTGCGCGCCGACGTTTCCGACTATGTCGACAACGAACTGACCGGCCTCGTCAACGAGCGCGACGAAGACGCCAAGCCGACGGCCGGATTCCAGCGCGTCCTGCAGCGCGCCGCGATTCACGTCCAGTCGTCCGGCCGCGAGGAAGTGACCGGCGCCAACGTCATCGTCGCCATGTTCGCCGAGCGCGAATCCCACGCGGTCTATTTCCTGCAGGAGCAGGACATGACGCGTTTCGACGCCGTCAATTACATCTCCCACGGCATCGCCAAGGTGCCGGGCGAGGACGATGCGCGGACGCCGGAGGGCGCCGACGACGATGCCGGCGGCGAATCGGTCGTCAAGCAGGGGACGGAGGCCCTGGCCGCCTATTGCGTCGATCTCAATGCCAAGGCGGAAGACGGCCGGATCGATCCCCTGATCGGCCGGGAGGCCGAGGTCGAGCGCACGGTGCAGATCCTGTGCCGGCGGACCAAGAACAACCCGCTCTATGTCGGCGATCCGGGCGTCGGCAAGACCGCGATCGCCGAAGGCCTCGCGCGCCGGATCGTTAACGGCGAAGTGCCGGAAGTGCTGGGCGAATCGACGATCTACGCCCTCGACATGGGCGCGCTGCTCGCCGGCACCCGCTATCGCGGCGATTTCGAGGAGCGGTTGAAGGCGGTCCTCAAGGAGTTGGAGAACACGCCGGGCGCCGTCCTGTTCATCGACGAGATCCACACGGTAATCGGCGCGGGCGCCACCAGCGGCGGCTCGATGGATGCGTCGAACCTGCTCAAGCCGGCGCTGCAGAGCGGCACGCTCCGGTGCATCGGCTCGACCACCTACAAGGAGTTCCGCAACTATTTCGAAAAGGACCGCGCGCTGGTCCGGCGGTTCCAGAAGATCGACATCCACGAGCCGTCGATCAAGGATTCGGTCAAGATCCTGCGCGGCCTGAAGCCGTATTACGAAGAGCATCACGGCGTCCGCTACACCGGCGATGCGCTGACCGCCGCGGTCGACCTGTCGGCCCGCTACATCCACGACCGCAAGCTGCCGGACAAGGCTATCGACGTGATCGACGAGGTCGGCGCCGCGCAGAATCTCGTCGCGCCGTCGAAGCGCAAGAAGACGATCGCGGTGCGCGACATCGAGGATGTCGTCGCCAAGATTGCGCGCATCCCGCCCAAGAACGTCTCGCGCGACGACAAGGAAACGCTGCGCAACCTGGAGCGCGACCTCAAGCGGATGGTGTTCGGCCAGGACAAGGCTATCGACGCGCTGGTCGCCGCGATCAAGCTGGCCCGGGCCGGCCTGCGCGAGCCGGAGAAGCCGATCGGCAACTATCTGTTCTCCGGCCCGACCGGTGTCGGCAAGACCGAGGTTGCGCGCCAGCTCGCCATGACGCTGGGCGTCGAGCTGGTCCGCTTCGACATGTCGGAATATATGGAACGCCACAGCGTTTCGCGCCTGATCGGCGCGCCGCCCGGCTATGTCGGCTTCGACCAGGGCGGTCTGATGACCGACGCCATCGACCAGAATCCCTACGCGGTAATGCTGCTCGACGAGATCGAGAAGGCCCATCCAGACCTGTTCAACGTGCTGCTCCAGATCATGGATCACGGCAAGCTGACCGACCACAACGGCAAGCAGATCGATTTCCGCAACGTCATCCTGATCATGACGACCAACGCCGGCGCGTCGGACCTGGCGAAATCGGCGATCGGCTTCGGGCGCACCGTGCGCGAAGGCGACGACAAGGAAGCCATCGACCGGATGTTCTCGCCGGAATTCCGCAACCGGCTCGACGCGACCATCGGCTTCGCCAGCCTGCCGCCGGAGATCGTCCGCCTGGTCGTCGACAAGTTCGTCATGCAGCTCGAGGAACAGCTCGCCGACCGGGGCGTGACCATCGAGCTGGACGACTCTGCGCGCGTCTGGCTGGCCGAAAAGGGCTACGATCCCAGGATGGGCGCCCGGCCGCTGGCGCGCCAGATCCAGGAGCATCTGAAGAAGCCGCTCTCCGAGGAACTCCTGTTCGGCGCGCTCGACAAGGGCGGCTCGGTCCTGGTGACGCTGAAAGACGGCAAACTGGACTTCAAGGCCTTCAAGAGCCCGGCCGGGCGCAAGAAAGGCGCCGGGAAGAAGGCGCTGCCCGGCGCGAAAGACGCAAAGGACGAACCGGCGGTCGAACCCGAAGACGCCTGATCCACCGCCCTTCGATACTCCGCCTCACCCCTCGCCTTCCTGCCGGTAGGGCGAGTGGCGGGACATGATCCGCATTTCGTGCAGGATTGCGGCGCTTTCGCGCTCCAGGAAATCCTCGACCGCGTTGCGGAAACCCTTGTCGGCGATCCAGTGGGCGCTCCAGGTCTCGACCGGCAGATAGCCGCGCTGGACCTTGTGCGGCCCCTGGGTTCCGGCCTCGACCCGCTGCAGGCCCCGTGAAATGGCGAACTCGACGGCCCGGTAGTAGCAGGTCTCGAAGTGCAGGAACCTGATGTCGGCGGCGCAGCCCCAGTTGCGGCCGTAGAGCGCGTCGGCGCCGATGAAGTTCAGTGCGCCGGCGACCGGCACGCCATCCTCCGTTGCCCAGATCAGCGCGACCTTGTCCGGCATCCGCTCCTGCAACAGCCGGAAAAACCGGCGCGTCAGGTAGGGATAGCCCCACTTGCGGTCGTAGGTATCGGTGTAGAAGCGGTGGAACACGTCCCAGTGCTCGCTGCGCAGGCCGCTGCCTGTGAGCGCCCGAACGTCGATGCCGGCGCTGGCGACGGCGGCCCGTTCCTTGCGGATCGCCTTGCGCTTGCGCGAGGCCAGCGCGCCGAGAAAGTCGTCGAAATCCCGATAGTCCCGGTTGTGCCAGTGGTACTGGAAGGCGCGGCGTTGCAGCAGGCCGGCCTCGCCGGCGAGCGCGGCCTCGGCTTCGGTCGGGAAGGTGATGTGCAGGTTGGTGACGCCGATCCGCCCGGCGATTCGCACCAGCGCGTCGATCAGGGTGCGCTGCAGGGCCGGCCGGCGCGGCCCCGGCGGCACCAGCAGGCGCGGCCCGGTCACCGGGGTGAAGGGCACGGCGACGATCAGCTTGGGATAATAGCGCCCGCCGGCCCGCTCGTAGGCGTCGGCCCAGCCCCAGTCGAAGACGTATTCGCCCTGGGAATGGTTCTTCAGATACATCGGCGCGACGCCCAGGACGGCGCCGGCCGTATCCTCCAGCACTGCGTGCTGGGGCAGCCAGCCGGCCTCGGCCCCGACCGAGCCGCTCTCTTCCAGCGCGTTCAGGAACCCCCACGAGACGAAGGGATTGCCCGCGCCGGCGCAACGGTCCCACACCGCCCGGTCGACCCGCGCCACGGCATCGACGGTCCGGACGGCGAAGGTTTCCGAAGCGTCAGGCACGGCGGGCGGGTCTGGCAATGTCGGGATGTGTCATGGAATGTCATGTTCCGTCATGCACCGGCCGGCGCCGGCCGGCGCCGGCCCCGATCCCGACAGGAGCGCGTGCGGGGCGTCCGCCGTATTGCTCCTGTATGTGTCATGAAATGTCATGTCTTGTCATGATGCGTCATGGCGTTGGCGCCGGCCATCCCGCCGTTCCGCTTCCTCGTATACCGTCATATCGACCGGAGCGGCCCCGAGCGAAGCGAAGGGGGCGCGGAGCGGAGACATCTTTCCAGTGCGGAGCACAGGAGGAAGCGCCGCGGCGAAAAGATTTCTCCGCCAGGCGGCTCACGCCGCCTCGGTCGAAATGATAGGTGGAGGGTGTCATGGAATGTCATGTCTTGTCATGTTTTCGTCCTTCTTGCCCCGTCGGCCGTTCCTGTACCTCCCCTTCTTCGGAAGGGGAGGTCGGCGCGCCTTTCGCGCGCCGGGTG
>FZLR01000057.1 GCA_900197615.1 Rhodospirillaceae bacterium Spongia-Bin9 | reverse complement strand
GTGCCGGCGGCCAGGGCTTTCGTCGAACGGCGGGGGGGGCGGGCGCCCCATACCAGTGGGGCGGCTTCAGCCGCGCGACCCGGCCGCCTTCCTGGTCGATCAGCACCGGCGCATCGCCGCGTCCGACAGTGTCGCGCAGTTCGTCTACCAGGGCCCGAACCTGGTCCGGCGCCTCGATGTTGCGGGCGAACAGGATAAAGCCGAAGGGCTCTGCGTCGCGGAAAAACCGCCGTTCCTCCTCCGACAGCCCGGTCGACGCGCAGCCGAGGATCGTTGCGCCGACCGCCACCGGAGGCCTACCCGCTGACGAGGAAGCAGGCGATCCGCCGCTTTCCCAACGTCCGGCACAGGCTGCGTGCCGTCTGCTTGTTTGCGATCGGCCCGGCCCGAAGCCGGTAGAAGATGCCTTTCGTGCCCAGATCGACCCGCTCGACAACCATGTTCAGCCGGCCGAGCAGGCTGCGGTGCTGGCGCTGAAGTCCCTGTCCGCGGTTCCTGGCCTTGGCGAATGTCCGGAACGCGCCGAGTTGCACGCGAAACGATCCGGCATTCGCGGTCCGGCGGCCTTTTGCGGCCGGTTTCCGGACACCGGCGTTCGCCTTGTCGGCAACCGGAGCCGCCTTCGGTTGCGCCCGCTTCGGCTGCGCCCGCTTCGGCTGCGCCCGCTTCGGCTGCGCTGCTACGCTTGCAGAAGCTGCTTTCTTCGGCAATGCAGGTTTGGAAGCAGCGAGTTTGCTGGCGGCAAGTCTCAAAGCCGTACGCCTGTAATGCCGTGTATCGGCAAGCAGGGCCGGAACCGGACGGCAGCCCGGGCCGGTCGTGTCGTTGTCGGACCCGCTCGGCCGTGCGGCCGTTTCGGCGGCCGGGGCCGGATTACCGGGAGCGAACAGATCCTCAACCGGCTTTCCGGGATTGTTTTTTCGATAAATGCCCAGGTCCTGGTGGGGCACCTTGAAGCCGCCCGGTTTCTCCGGCCGAACCTTGACCGGCCCCTGCGCCGCGCGGATCAGCGGAACGTCGCCCTGCAGCGGCGAGCCCGCGCCGCCGCCCAGGCTGTAAACCGCATAGACGCCGCCGAAGACAAGGGCTGCGACACCGCCGATGCCGAACAGCCACCGATTGACAACGGCTATCCAGCCCGGTTTGCGTGGTTCGTCGTCTTCGAGGTCGTCGTCGTCGATCACCGCATTTCCTCTGCCGGCGTCACGCCGAACAGAACCAGGCCCGAGGCGATGACCGTTGCAACGGCTTTCACCAGCGCCAGCCGGGCCAGGGTCAACGGAAGATCGTCCGGCCGCACGAACCGCAATTCGGGCTCGTCCCGCCCCCGGTTCCAGTGCGCATGAAAGTCCGCCGCAATATCATACAAGTAATAGGCGATTCTGTGCGGCTCGTGTGTTTCAGCTGCGCTTTCGATTACTCTGGGCCACATGGTAAGTTTTTTGATTAAACTTAATTCTCCTTCATTCGTCAAGGTCGCGAAGTTGGCATTTACCAAAGAAGCCTCGCCGGTATCGAGGTCCGGCAACACGGCCTTCGCCTGGCGGAAGACCGAATGGCTGCGCGCGTGGGCGTATTGGACATAGAAGACGGGATTGTCCTTCGACTGTTCGGTCACCCTGGCAAAATCGAAATCGAGCGGCGCATCGTTGCGGCGCGTCAGCATGACGAAGCGGACGACATCCTTGCCGACTTCGTCGACGACATCGCGGACGGTCACGACATCGCCGGCCCGCTTGGACATTTTCACCACCGTGCCGTCGCGAATGAGGCGCACGAGCTGAACCACCTTGACGTCCAGCGTTGCCGCGCCGCGGGTGATAGCGTCGACCGCCGCCTTCATGCGGGAGATATAGCCCTGATGGTCTGCGCCCCAGACGTCGATCAGCCGGTTGGCGCCGCGTTTCCACTTGTCCTGATGATAGGCGATGTCGGTGGCAAAATAGGTCCAGTCGCCGTTGGACTTCTTCAACGGCCGGTCGGTATCGTCGCCGAACTGCGTCGCGCGGAACAGGGCTTGCGGCCGTTCCTCCCAATCGTCGGGCAGCTTGCCCTTGGGCGGTTCCAGAATTCCGGTGTAGATCAGGCCGCGCCCTTCGAGATCGGCGAAGGCGGCTTCGACCGCGCCAGCCTCGACGAGCGACCGCTCCGAGGAGAAGACATCGTACCGGACGCCGAGCGCGGCCAGATCGCTCCTGATCCGGTCCATCATGTAAGCGACGGCAAAGTCGCGGGCGCGGGCGCGGCTTTCGTCGCTGCCGGACACCGGATCGGGCCGCTCATCCGGCGGCAGCTTCAGCGCCGCTTCCGCCGCATCGATCACTTCCCGGCCGGGATAGAGGCCCTCGAACCCGGCCTCGGGCACCGCTTCGCCCTGAAGCTGCCGCATGCGTTTGAGCACGGATTCTGCGAGGATATCGACCTGCCCGCCCCAGTCGTTGACGTAATATTCGCGGGTGACCGCATAGCCGGCCTTTTCGAGCAAGGCAGCCAGCGCATCGCCGAACACGGCGCCGCGGGCGTGGGCGACATGGAGCAGGCCGGTCGGATTGGCGCTGGTGAATTCGACGTTGACCGGTTCGCCCTGCCCGATATCGGCATCGCCATAGGCCGCGCCGGCGGCAAGGATATCGGCCACCCGATCCTGCCAGAACCGGTCGGCGACCCGGACATTGATAAACCCCGGCCCGGCGACCTCGACCGCCGCCACGCTGTCGAGCTCCCGCAACCCTTCGGCTATCTTCCCGGCCAGGTCGCGCGGCTTCGTGCCGGCGGCCTTCGCGAGCACGAGCGCCGCGTTGGTCGCCATGTCGCCATGGGCGGCGTCGCGCGGCGGCTCGCAGGTGACGCGCCCGAAATCGCTGTCGGCGGGCAAATCGCCGGCTTCGGCCAACGCGGCCAGCACCGCCGCGATCTCGTCGCGAAAATGGCGAAAGACGTTCATGGCAGCGGGTCCGTCAGCGTTCGGCGTCGATCAGCCGGTCATGTTCGTTCATGGCAAACCGGTCGGTCATTCCGGCAATATAGTCGGCGATGACGCGGGCGCGCCGGGCGGCTTCTCCTGTCTCGGCGCGATGGCGCCACGGCGACGGCATGGCCGCGGGCTTGCCGAAGAACAGGCCGAACAGGTTGCGGACGATTTCCCGCGCCCTGCCGGTCATGCGCGTCACCTGCGTGTGCTTGTACATGTTCGCGAACAGGAAGTCCTTCAAGGCGCGGTCGTTGGCCGCCATGGCGTCGGAAAAGGTTGCCGTCGCGCGGTCGCGGCGGCGCACCGCATCCGGATGGCCGGGCCTGTAAGCCGACAGGCGCCGCCGCGTCTCGGCCAGCAGGTCGTCGACCATCAGGCTGATCAGCCGGCGGTTCGCCTCATGGTTGAGGCGCGGCTCCTCGAGTGCGGGATAGCGGTCCAGGACCTCGCGGAAGGCCTCGTCGACGAAGCCGACGGCCCGGACTTCGTCGACGGTGAACAGTCCCGCGCGCAATCCGTCGTCCAGATCATGGTTGTTGTAGGCGATATCGTCCGCCAGCGCCGCGACCTGCGCCTCCAGCCCGGGCCAGGTTTCGATCTCGAGGTCGTGCTGCGCAACATATTCTGCGATCGGCTCGGCGATGGGGTCCGGCGCCGGCCGGTTCTCCGCTGCCCGGTTCTCTGCTGCCCGAACCAGCGGGCCGTTGTGCTTGACCACCCCTTCCAAAGTCTCCCAGGTCAGGTTCAGCCCGTCGAACTCGGCGTATTTGCGCTCCAGCCGCGTCAGGATCCTGAGCGTCTGGGCGTTGTGGTCGAAGCCGCCATACTCCGCCATGCAGTCGTTGAGCGCGTTTTCGCCGGCGTGGCCGAACGGGGTGTGGCCGAGATCGTGCGCCAGCGCGAGGGTCTCCGCCAGTTCCTCGTTCAGGCCCAGGCTCCGGCAAATCGAGCGGGCGATGTTCGAGACCTCGAGGGAGTGGGTCAGGCGCGTTCGGTAATGGTCGCCCTCGTCGGAGACGAAGACCTGGGTCTTGTGCTTCATCCGGCGGAAAGCGGTGGAATGAACGATCCGGTCGCGGTCGCGCTGGAATACGGTGCGCGTTCCGCACTCCGGTTCGGCGATCAGACGGCCGCGGCTGTGCGCCGGATCGCATGCGTAGGGCGCATGGCGGACGCCAAAGGCGAGGTCGGGCGCATCGGACCGGTTCATGGCTCAAAGCGTAGCGCTGCGGCGCGTTGCGGACAATCGGCCAGCAGGTAGCAGCAAGCCGTCGCCGACGTTCGGGCGTTTGCTCGGAAATTGACTATCGCCGCCGTTTCCTTAACTCTGGGTCAGGTTCCAACCGGCCTCGACGATCGCCCATGTCCGCTTCCGCCACGCCCGAATTCGGTATTACGGAAAACGCTGCAAAGCGGGTGGCCGAGTTGCGCGCCGCGGAAGGGAATGACGGGCTGATGCTGCGCGTCGCCGTGGACGGCGGCGGCTGCAACGGTTTCCAGTACCGCTTCGATTTCGACGAAGCCGTGAACGATGACGACACGGTCTTCGAGCGCGACGGCGTGAAGGTCGTCGTCGACGAAATCTCGCTGGATTTTCTCGGTAGTGCCCAGGTCGATTTCAAGCAGGAGCTGATCGGCAGCTATTTCGCGGTCGAGAATCCGAACGCGACGTCGAACTGCGGCTGCGGCACCAGCTTTTCGGTCGACTGAACCCCGGGTGAGCATTTCCCGCCTGCGTCGGGGGCCGGCCCGATGACCCGGATCGCGACGTTCAACGTCAATTCGATCAAGGCGCGCATGGCGAATGTGTTGGCCTGGCTGGACGAGTTCGGCCCCGACATCGCGCTGTTCCAGGAGATCAAGTCCACCGAGGAGAGCTTTCCGCGCATGGAGCTGGAAGCGGCTGGCTACAACATCGCGGTCAGCGGCCAGAAGTCCTACAACGGCGTCGCCATCTTCTCGAAGACGCCGCTGGAGGTCGCAGAGACCCGCCTGCCCGGCGACGAGGGCGACGAGCAGGCGCGCTATATAGAGGCCGTCACGGAAACCGATGCCGGCGTGCTGCGCGTCGCCAGCATCTATCTGCCCAACGGCAATCCGGTGGAGTCCGACAAGTTCGGCTACAAGCTGGCCTGGATGGAGCGGCTGATCGACCATGCGCGCGGTCTTCTGGAACTGGAGGAGCCGGTCGTTCTGGGCGGCGACTACAATGTGATTCCGCAGGGCGAGGACTGCCACGATCCGGCGGCCTGGCAGGGCGACGCCCTGTTCCGGCCGGAGAGCCGCGCCGCCTTCCGCCGGCTGCTCGCCCTCGGCTACACCGAGGCGTTCCGGACCCTGAAACCGCACGCCCAGGCCTATACCTTCTGGGACTATCAGGGCGGGGCCTGGCAGAACGACCGGGGTATTCGCATCGACCATCTGCTGCTCTCGCCCCAGGCGGCCGACCTGTTGACCGACTGCCAGGTCGACCAGAAGCCGCGCGGCCGGCCCAAAGCTTCGGACCACACGCCGATCTGGTGCGAACTGGCGGCCGCCTGACCCGCCCGCGCAGGACAAGCTTCGGAAAAATCCATGTTCAAGATCACTTTCTGCCTGCGCCGGCGGCCGGACCTGACCGCGGAACAGTTCGACGCCTACTGGCGCGACGAGCACGCGCCGCTGGTGCGCCGCCACGCCGGGGCGCTCGGCATCCGGCGCTACGTCCAGAGCACGCGCTTCGACAGCGACCTCGCCGATGTCGCCGCGAAGGTCCGCGGCGCGCCCGAACCGTTCGACGGCGTGGCCGAACTCTGGTTCGACAGCCGGGAAGCCATGGAAGCCGGTTTCTCGACAAGAGCCGGCCGCGCCGCCGGCCGTGCACTGCTGGAAGACGAGGCCCGCTTCATCGATTTCGAGAACTCGCCGATCTGGTTCGCCACCGAGCGCCGGATCGTCGGAGGCGAAGGGTGAGCGACGGCGCCGCCGGTCCGGACGGGTCCGGACTCCGACCCTCGCCTTTCGGCAGCCTGGTCGGCTCGGACCTGAAATTCTGGCGCGACGGCGAGGCAGAGGTCCATCTGCCCTTCCGGGACGACCTGCTGCAGCGCGGCGGCTTCGTCCATGGCGCGGTGCTGAGCTACTTGGCCGATACCGCCTGCGCCCGGGCGGCGGCGTCGCTCGTCGGCGAATGCCGGACCGCCGAATACAAGATCAACTTCCTGGCGCCGGGCGCGGGAGAGCTGTTCATCGGCCGCGGCCAGGTCGTGAAGGCAACCCGGCGCACCGCGATCGCCCGGGCCGACGTGTTCGCGGTAAAAGACGGTGCGGAAAAGCTGATCGCCATCGCGACGGCGACGCTGATGCGCGTGTGACGCTATCGCCCGCTTCCCCGCCCGTTCGTTGATCGCCATCTGCAAACTTTCCGCTTCCCCCTTCGGCATGCCGGCCGCCTGACCCGGCCCGTACGGATCCCAACCATTTCCAGCCCTTCGCCCGACAGCGCCGCGCCGCCCAGAATCGGCGTCGAGTTCATCCTGCTGATCGCCCTGATGATGGGGATCACGGCGCTGACCATCGACATCATGCTGCCGGCCCTGCCGGCCATCGAGGCCCACTTCAACCTCGCCGACGCGAACGACCAGCAACTGGTCATCGTCAGCTACATGGTCGGCTTCGGCATCGGGCAGCTCATCTTCGGGCCCTTCTCCGACCGTTACGGGCGCAAGCCGGTGCTGTATTTCGGCATGGCCCTCTACATGGTTGCGACCGTCCTGGCGGTGGTCGCCTTCGACTTCGACACACATCTGGCCGGCCGGCTGCTCCAGGGCGTTGCCGCCGGCGCGGCGCGGGTGATCGCCGTCGCTGTCGTGCGCGACCGCTTCGCCGGGCGGGCGATGGCGCGGGCGATGTCCTTCGTCATGATGATCTTCATCATGGTGCCGGTGGTCGCGCCGGCGATCGGCGCCGGCATCCTGCTGTTCGGGCCGTGGCAGGACATCTTCTGGTTCCTGCTTGGCGTCGGGGCGATCCTGACGCTTTGGCTCTGGCTGCGGCTGGAGGAAACCCGGCCGAAGGAAATGCGCACGCCGCTCACCGTCCACAACCTGGCGAGCGCCACGGCGGCGACCCTGACCGACCGCCAGACCCTGTGCTACACGGCGGTCGTCAGCCTCACCTTCGGGCCGCTGCTCGCCTACATCGCGGCGTCGCACCAGATTTTCGTAGGCCTCTACGGGATCGACGCGTGGTTCCCGGTCGCCTTCGGCGGGATCGCGCTGTTCAGCATCGGCGCCGCCTTCGTCAACGCCCGGCTGGTGCCGCGGCTCGGGATGCGCCGCCTGTCCCACAGCGCGCTGCTGATCCAGCTCGCGCTCGCGCTCGCCATCTCGGGCCTCGCCCTGGCGGGCCAGCCATCGCTCTATGCGCTGCTTGCCTTCCTGTCTCTTTCCATGTTCGCCGTCGGCCTGTGCTTCCCGAACTTCAACGCGCTGGCGATGGAGCCCCACGGCGCGATCGCCGGCACGGCCTCGTCGATCGTCGGTTTCGCCTCGACTGCCATCGGTTCGGTCATCGGCTGGGCAGTCGGCGACGCCTTCGATGGCACCGTCCTGCCGCTCACCCTCGGCTTCGCCGGCTGCGCCGGCCTCAGCATCCTGATCGTGCTGATCGCCGAGCCGGGAAGGTTCATGCGGACGACGGCGTAGCGGCTAATCTCCCTGGCGGATGCCGGAGTACCCCGCCCTACAAATCCGCGTAGACATGCCCCTCGCCGTGGGCGCCGGGGTGGCAGACGGCGCCGCGGCGCGCCGGGCCGACGGTCTGGGCGTAGCGCCAGATCGCACCGGACCCGTAGATGTTTTCCCGCGGCTGCCAGGCCTTGCGGCGCGCTTCCAGCTCGGCGTCGCTGAGATCGACCGAGATCGTGCCGCCCGGCGCATCGATGGTGACGCTATCGCCGTCCTGCAACAGGCCGATCGGCCCGCCGACTGCGGCCTCCGGCCCGATATGGCCGACGCACAGGCCGCGGGTGCCGCCGGAGAAGCGGCCGTCGGTGATCAGCGCGACATTCTCGATGCCCAGGCCGTAGAGCGCCGCGGTGGTCGAGAGCATCTCGCGCATGCCGGGCCCGCCCTTCGGCCCCTCGTAGCGGATCACCAGGCAATCGCCTTCCTGCACGCCGCCCTTGGTGACGTAGTCGAAACAGTCCTCCTCGCACTCGAAGACCTTGGCCGCGCCGGTAAATGTCTGGCCTTCCGGGGCGATGCCGGCGACCTTCACGATCGCGCCTTCCGGCGCCAGGTTGCCCTTGAGGCCGACGACGCCGCCGGTCGGCGCCAGCGCCTCCTTCACCCGGTAGACGACATCCTGACCTTCGGGGAATTTCGCGTCCGCGCAGTTCTCGGCCAGAGTCTTGCCGGAGACGGTGATGCAGTCGCCGTGCAGATAGCCGGCGTCGAGCAGTTCCCTGATGACGACCTGCACGCCGCCGACCTCGTAGAGATCCTTGGCGACGTATTTGCCGCCCGGCTTCATGTCCGCGATATACGGCGTCTTGCGGAAAATCTCGGCGACGTCGTAGAGGTCGAAGTCGATGCCGCATTCGTTGGCGATCGCCGGCAGGTGCAGGCCGGCGTTGGTCGAGCCGCCGGTCGCCGCGACCACCGCCGCCGCATTCTCCAGCGCCGCGCGGGTCACGATATCGCGCGGCCGCAGGTTCAGCTTCAGCAGCTCCATCACCGCTTCGCCGGATTTCTCGCACATCTGGTCGCGCGATTCGTAGGCCGCCGGCGCGCCGGCCGAGCCGGGGAGCGCAAGGCCGATGGCTTCGGACACACAGGCCATCGTGTTCGCAGTGAACTGGCCGCCGCAGGAGCCGGCCGACGGGCAGGCGATCAGCTCCAATTCGCGCAGATCCGCGTCGTCCCAATGGCCGGCGGCGTGCTGGCCGACGCCTTCGAAGACATCGACGATGGTCACATCCTCGCCGCGGAACCGGCCGGGCAGGATGGCGCCGCCATAGATGAACACGGCCGGCACGTTCAGCCGGCACATCGCCATCATCATGCCGGGCAGGCTCTTGTCGCAGCCGGCGAGCGTCACCAGCGCGTCATAACCGTGGCCGCGCATGGTCAGCTCGACCGAATCGGCGATGATCTCGCGGCTGACCAGCGAGGCCTTCATGCCCTCATGGCCCATGGCGATGCCGTCGGTCACCGTGATGGTGGCGAATTCGCGCGGCGTGCCCCGTGCCGCGGCGACGCCGTGCTTCACCGCCTGGGCCTGGCGATGCAGGGAGATGTTGCAGGGCGCGGCCTCGTTCCACGCCGCGGCGACACCGACCAGGGGCTGCGCAACCTCTTCCTCGGTCACGCCCATGGCGTAGAGGAACGCCCGGTGGGGCGCGCGCTCCGGCCCGACCGTGGTGTGGCGGGACGGCATTCTGGACTTGTCGAAGGCGCCGTTGCCGGTCATGGCAAACTCCCCGGATTCGATGATGGTCTGTCGGGCGCCGACATTACCGGCCCGCGCCGGAGCCGGACAAGCGGCACCGGTGGCGCAGGGGCGGAATTCGGCGACAGTCCCTTCCGCCCGGCGCGCCGACCCAGGGTCGATGGAACCGGTACCGCGGTTCTCGGTTTCGCGCTCATCCCGGGGCGACTGTACGCGCAGGCAGTTGCGGCCGCCATCGTATGCCGCCATCGTATAGGGTATCAGGGCGCGATCGCGATGCGTAGCACCGGGCAACCGCCCGATGCCATTTCCCGGTGAAACACCGCGCATCGATTTTGGGTCCGTCGGGGAGGACAGGATGGAGCCTGGAGAGATCGAGGCGCTTACCTACGATGTTTTCGGCACCGTCGTGGACTGGCGGGGCGGAATCGCGCGCGACGCCAAGGCGTTGCTCGGTGGCGAAAAGGGCCTCCCGCTCGACTGGAACGCCTTTGCGCTCGACTTCAAGGAGCGCAGCAAGATGGCGGGCTCCCCGGAAGAGGCGGTCGCGCGCGCCGAACGCTCGATCCGCGCCGACGATCTCAACCGCGACAATCTACGGGAGACGCTGGACGCGTTCGGCGTTGCGTCCGATACGCTCACCCAGGAGGAATTCAACTGGCTCGCGAAGGCCTGGCACCGGCTCGATCCCTGGCCCGATTCCGTGCCGGGCATGACCAGGCTGCGCACGCGCTACATCCTGGCCGCCGTGTCGAGCGGCAACGTCGCGCTGCTGGTCGCCATGGCAAGGCGCGGTGGGCTGCCCTGGGATGCCATTCTGTCGGCCGAGGTCACCGGCTTCTACAAGCCGCGGCCCGAGGCCTATCTTGGCGCCGTGGACATGCTCGGGCTCGAACCGGCGCAGTGCCTGATGGTTGCGTCGCATAACGACGATCTGCGCGCCGCCGCTGCCTGCGGTCTGCGCACCGCGTTCATCCGCCGCCCGGCCGAGGACGCCGAGGACCGGATCGAGGACGCCCGGGCCGCGCCCGGCGTAGACTTCGCAGTCGAAAACATGGTCGAACTTGCAGAACGGCTCGGGTGCTGACGAATTATAAGCGCAGCGAACGTCCCGTCCGCTTTGTCGGCTCGACCGGCTGTCGAAGGTCCGGGGCAGGAACTGGTCGAGGCGGCTGTTCGGGTGGCCGGCGGCATGCCAAGGAGGGGAAATGTCATCGCAGAACGACCGCACGCTCGTCTGGGACGGGCGACCGCCGCGCGCCTTCGAGATCGCCGTCGAGGACACAGTGCTCGACGACCTGCGCAGCCGGCTCCGCGCGACCCGCTGGCCCGACCGGGCGCCGGGCGACCCATGGCAGTTCGGCACCGACGTTGCCTATCTTGAAGCGCTGTGCACCTACTGGGCCGAGGACTATGACTGGCGGTCCCAGGAGGCGGCGCTCAACAGCCTGCACAACCGCAAAGTCACCATCGCGGGCTGCGACCTGCACTATGCCCACGTGCCGGGAGAGTCGCCGGATGCGCCGCCGCTGCTCCTGACCCACGGCTGGCCCGGGTCCTTCTACGAGTACCACCGGCTGATCCCGCGCCTGACCCGGCCGTCGGAATTCGGCGGCCGCGCGGAAGATTCTTTCACTGTCGTGGCGCCGTCGCTGCCCGGCTACGGTTTTTCCTTTACGCCGGGCCAGCGCCGCTTCGGCCTCAGGGACGCTACGGACATCCTCGCGGCGCTGATGACCGACGTGCTGGGCTACGACCGGTTCTTCGCCCACGGCCAGGATTTCGGCTCCTATGTTGCGGCCCACCTCGGCAACGCCCACACCGACAAGACGCGGGGCATCCACATCACGCTGCTGGCGCTGCCGCGGGTCCTGCCCGAATTGGCCCAGCCAACCGAGGACGAGGCGTGTTACCGGGCACAGCTTGCACACTGGCTGACCGAAGAGACCGGCTACGTTCAGATCATGGGAACCAAACCGCAAACCCTCTCATTCGGGCTTACCGATTCGCCCGCCGGGCTGGCGTCGTGGATCGTCGAGAAGTGGCGCTCGTGGAGCGATTGCGGGGGCGATGTCGATGCTCATTTCGGCCGCGACACGCTCCTGACAAACATCATGATCTACTGGATAACCGGCGCGATCGGCTCCTCGGCCTGGCCTTACTACCAACGGACCCGGGAGCCCTGGATCGTATCGGAAGACGAACCGGTCACGGCGCCCACCGCCTATGTTGAGCATCCTTTCGAGATTCTGACGCCGCCGCGCTCGCTCGCCGAGACCATGTACACCAATATCCGGCGCTGGACGGTCAGGAATAGCGGCGGCCATTTCGCGGCCCTGGAAGATCCGGACTGGCTCGCCGCCGACATTTCGTCCTTCTTCGGCAGTCTGCGCTAATGGACCCATTCGCCGGCGGCATTTGCAAAGGAAGGTCCGCAATGGGTCAAAATCGGTCGCGTGCACCGGCCTCCGCATACCAATATCATGTGTTACGTTTTGTCATGATTGGCTGCTGTGCCCGATACCTCCCCTACTTGAGAAGGGGAAGTCGGCCCGTATTTTGCGCGCCGGGTGGGGTTGGCGCAGCGCCAGCCGCGCGTGTCCGGCCCGATGAATGAAAGGGGCGGTTTGCGCCGCCGGGTACACCCCATCGACCGCCCTGCGCGCGGCCACTTCCCCCGCTGAAGCCGGGGAAAGACCGGAAGGTGGCGGCATGGCCAGGAAAGAGAACCGAATGACCGGGAAAACCCTCTATCTCGCCAATCCCTACGGCTTCTCCGGGCAGCAGCGCGCCGGGCCGCTGGCGGAGCTTGCCGCCGCGCTGAAGGCCTTGGGCGCCGATGTCTGGGAGCCGTTCGCGCGCAACAACCAGATCGACAAGCTGGCGCCCGGCTGGGCCTACCGCGTCGGCCAGGCCGACCTGCGCGACGTGCGCGACAGCGACGGTATTTTCGCCGTGGTCAACGGCTGCCCGCCGGACGAGGGCGTGATGGTCGAACTCGGCATGGCGATCGCCTGGGGTAAGCCGGTCTTCCTGTTTCGCGACGACTTCCGGCGCTGCACCGACAGCGAGGCCTATCCCCTCAACCTGATGGTGTTTACCGGCCTGCCGGAACAGGGCTGGGAAGACTACTGGTACGACTCGGTCGATGGCCTCGCCGACCCGGACAAGTCCCTCGCCCGCTGGCTGGCCGCTTGATATCCTGAGGCAGCGGGCCGATATCGCCGCGGACAAGCGCAGCGCCGCAATAGCTCAGCCGGTAGAGCATCTGATTTGTAATCAGGGGGTCGGGGGTTCGAGTCCCTCTTGCGGCACCAGACAAATTTTGGGGTTTGGCAAAGATTCGGGCGCAGGGCTTCGCCACCGCTTGTCCAAGGTCGCAGTCCAGGTTGACGGATTAACCAAAGGAAGCTAATTTGTACTGCAAATGTCCCAGTCTGAATTTTGAATGAGTAGCGGGATTGCGCGCCGCATGGAATATCCGACGATTCTCACGGTAATCGCTACCGCGCTGGCCATCCTCGGCTTCATGTGGCGCGTCGATTCCCGCTGGCAGGACCGCTTCAACGATTTGCAGAACGATCTTCAGAAAGAATTGAGCGCGATTAAAGAGCGGGTCGCCCATGTCGAGGGCATGCTGTCCGGCGCGCCGGGCCGGGAAAAACAGCCTTAGTACCGTCGAATCAGGTTCCCCCGGCAGCGCGCTTCAATGCCCGGCCGACCCAGGCCATCAGGGCGATCGACAGGGCGGCGGCGGCGGCGAAGACATAGACGCCGCTGTGCACGCCGACATCGGTGACCAGCGAGACCTTCACCGCGACGACGATCAGCGCGACGACGAAAACGTCGATCATCGACCAGCGGCCCAGCGCCTCCATCAGGCGGACGGCCCGGCTGCCGCCCGGGCTGGCTGCGTCGACCCGGGCCCAGACCCAGCCGGCGACCAGCAGCTTGACGGCCGGAAAGAGCATCGAGAAGCCGGCGACGATCGCGAACAGCAAAATCTCGCCCTGTTGCAGCAGGCCGGCAGCCGTCTCCCAGAGCGACACCCGGTCGCTCCAGAACCAGAATTTGGTCAGCGTCATGATCGGCAGGAACCAGGCGACGGCCAGCAGGACCAGATTGGCCATCGCCAGCGGCCCGATCCAGAAGGCGCCGGGCCGGCCGGCCAGCGCGTTCGGGTGGCGCCAGCCGCGCTCGCGGCCAGTGGGATCGTCATCGGGCATTGACCTGATTAGGCGCGCCCGGCCGCGGTTTGCAAGGGCATGACGCCCCCTGTGGCGTCCCGTTTCACTGGCGCGTCCTGCCTGCCAACCTATATAGCCGCGACTTTGCCTTTCCAGCCCGGAGACCTTTATGTCCGCACCCGACCGCCATGCCGCCAATTCCCCGGCAGCCCGCGATATCGCCGCCGTCATCCATCCCTACACCAACCTGAAGCTGCATCAGGAGGAAGGGCCGCTGATGATCCGGCGCGGCGAGGGCATCCATGTCTGGGACGATGACGGCAAGCAGTATATCGAGGGGATGGCCGGCCTGTGGTGCGCCGCGCTCGGCTTCGACAATGGCCGGCTCGTGGAGGCGGCGGCCGAGGCCCTGCGGACCCTGCCCTTCTACCACCAATTCACCCACAAGTCGCACATGCCGGGCGTCGAGCTGGCGGAGATCCTGCTCGAGATGGCGCCGGTGCCGATGGCGAAGGCCCTGTTCTCCAACTCGGGCTCCGAGGCCAACGACACGGCCATGAAGCTGATCTGGTATTACTGGAACGCGATGGGCAAGCCGGAGAAGAAGAAGCTCATTTCGCGCCGCCGCGCCTATCACGGCGTCACCATCGCCTCGGCCAGCCTGACCGGCCTGCCGCCCAACCATATGGACTTCGACCTGCCGATCGACCGGATCGTCCACACGACCTGCCCGCATCATTATTTCGAGGCGCAGGACGGCGAGGACGAGGACGCTTTCGCGACCAGATGCGCGGAAGACCTGGAAAAACTGATTTTGAATGAGGGCCCGGAAACAATCGGCGGCATGTTCGCCGAGCCGATCATGGGGGCCGGCGGCGTGGTCGTGCCGCCGCGCGGCTATTTCCCGAAAATCCAGGCGGTGCTGAAGAAATACGACATCCTGTTCGTCGCCGACGAGGTGATCTGCGGCTTCCACCGCACCGGCAATCCCTGGGGCTGCCAGACCTTCGATATCGAGCCGGACATGATCTCCATGGCGAAGGCGCTGTCGGCCTCCTACCTGCCGATCTCGGCCCTGCTGGTGAACGAGAAGATCTGGGTCGCCATGGTCGAGGCCAGCGCGCGCATCGGCACGTTCGGCCACGGCTACACCTATTCCGGCCATCCGGTCGCCGCGTCCGTCGCCATCGAGACCCAGAAAATCTACCGCGAGACCGATATCGGCGCCCACGTCCGCAGCGTCCAGGACCGCTTCCAGGCCCGGCTGCGCCAGTTCGTGGGCAGCGACCTGGTCGGCGAGGTCCGGGGTGTCGGCCTGATTGCCGGTGTCGAGCTGGTCCGGGACAAGGCCGCGCACAAGGGCTTCGCCAAGCCGGGCGTGGTCGGCACCGTGTTCCGCAAGAATGCCGAGAAGCACGGCCTGATCCTGCGCAACATCGTCGACGCGATCGCCCTGTGCCCGCCGCTCGTGATCGACGAAGCGGGCATCGACGACCTGGCCGACCGGTTCGGGGCGGCGCTGGACGACACCGAAGCCTGGGTGCGGGAAAACGATCCGGCCTGACCGGCGGCGGTATGACCGTCGATCCGCCGGCGCTGCTGCGCCGCCTGCTCGACGAAGCCATTGCGGTTGCGCGGCCGGACCGTTGCTTACCGGCGGCGCTGGCCGAACTCGAGGCGGAAACGCGCCCCGAAGGTCGTATCGTCGTGCTCGGTGCGGGCAAGGCCGCTGCCGCCATGGCGCGAGCGGTTGAGGATACTTGGCCGAACCACACCCTCGAAGGCCTGGTCGTCACGCGCTACGGCCATGCCGCGCCCTGCCGGTCGATCCGCGTGATCGAGGCTGCGCATCCGGTGCCCGACCGGGCCGGCGCCGGGGCGGCAGCGGACATTCTGGACTTGGCGCGCGCCGCCGGGGCGGACGACCTGGTGCTGTTCCTGCTGTCCGGCGGGGCGTCCGCCCTGCTCAGCCTGTCGGCGCCGGGCCTGACGCTGGCCGACAAGCAGGCCGTGACCCGCGCCCTGCTCGCGGCGGGCGCCGACATTCACGAGATCAATACGGTGCGCAAGCATCTGTCGGCGGTCAAGGGCGGGCGGCTCGCCGCCGCCGCGGCGCCGGCCCGGCTGGCGACCCTCGCCATTTCGGACGTGGCGGGCGACGATCCTGCGACCATCGGCTCCGGGCCGACCGTGGCCGACCCGACGACCCTGGCCGACGCCCGCGGCGTTCTCCGCCGTTTCGGGATCGCGCCGCCGCCTGCTGTCGCTGCCGCGCTGGAAGATCATTCGAACGAGACCCTGAAACCGGACGATCCGCGGCTGGCCGCCGAAAGGTACCGCCTCATTGCCACCCCGGCGCAATCCCTTGCGGCTGCCGCCGGGCTCGCAGCCGCCGAAGGTCTTGCCGTGGAGATGCTTGGCGACGACCTGACCGGCGAGGCCCGCGACCTGGGCTGGGCCCATGCCGCGCTGGTGCGCGAGAGGGCAGTTCATCGGCAGGACGGGCGGCGGGATGGGCCGCCATTGCTGCTGCTTTCCGGCGGAGAAACGACCGTGACCCTCACCGGCAACGGCCGGGGCGGCCCGAATACCGAGTATCTGCTCGGCCTCGCCGAGGCGCTGGACGGCCGGCCCGGCGTGTGGGCTCTCGCGGCCGATACGGACGGCGCCGACGGCAGCGAGGACAATGCCGGCGCGCTGATCGGCCCGGACACGCTTGAACGCGCGCGGCAACGGGGCTTGCGCCCGGCCGGCTTTCTGGCCGACAACGACGCTTGGACCTTCTTCGACGCCCTGGGAGACCTCGTCGTCACGGGACCGACGCACACCAATGTCAACGATTTCCGGGCGATTCTGATCGCCTGACGGGTCCGGCTGGCAGGCGGATCGCCGGCGGGAGAGTGCGAGACGCGATGCAAAGACTACGCGCCAACGCCAAGATCGTCGCGACGCTGGGCCCGGCGAGCAGCGATCCGGAAATCGTGCGCGCCCTGTACGAGGCCGGGGCCGCGGTCTTCCGGGTCAATTTCAGCCATGGCGGCCGGGAGGATCACCGGGCGCGCATCCGCGCAGTCCGGGCCATCGAACGGGAGGTGCGCCGGCCGATCGGCATCCTGGCCGATCTGCAGGGCCCGAAAATCCGGATCGGCGACTTCGCTTCCGGCCCGGCCGACCTGGCCGAAGGCGCCGCCTTCCGCTTCGATCCCGATCCGGCGCCCGGCGACGCCAACCGGGTCTGTTTGCCCCATCCCGAGGTCTACCGCGCCGTGTCGCCCGGCCAGCACCTGTTGATCGACGACGGCCGGTTGCGGCTGGAGATTACCGGCTGTTCGGACCGTCATATCGCGGCGACGGTGCTGACCGGCGGGCCGATCGGCGACCGCAAGGGCGTCAACCTGCCCGGCGCTGTGCTGCCGGTGTCGGCGATGACGGACAAGGACCGCAAGGACCTGTCCTTCGCCCTCGACCGGGGTGTGGACTGGATCGCGCTTTCTTTCGTGCAGCGGCCTGACGATGTGGCCGAGCTGCGCACGCTGGTCGGCAGCCGGGCGAGCGTTCTGGCAAAGATCGAGAAGCCGGCGGCGCTCGACAACCTGGCCCAGATCGTCGACCTGTCCGACGCCATCATGGTGGCGCGCGGCGATCTGGGGGTCGAACTGCCGCCGGAAGAAGTGCCGAGCGTCCAGAAGCGGATCGTCCGAACCTGCCGGGCGGCCGGAAAACCGGTGATCGTGGCGACGCAGATGCTCGAGTCGATGGTCGCCTCGCCCACGCCGACCCGCGCCGAAGCCTCCGACGTCGCCAACGCGGTCTACGAAGGGGCCGACGCGGTGATGCTCTCGGCCGAAACGGCGGTCGGCCGCCATCCGGTCGGTTCGGTCGATGTCATGAGCCGGATCGTCCGCCGCACCGAGGCCGACCCCGCATGGCGCCGCGTGATCGACGCCGGCAACATCCTGCCGGACCCGACGGCATCCGACGCGATCACGGCCGCGGCGCGCCAGGTTGCCGATACCGTGGGCGCCGCCGCGATCGTCACCTACACCATGTCGGGCTCGACCGCGTTGCGCGCTTCGCGGGCGCGGCCGGCAGCGCCGATCCTGTGCCTGACCGGCAGCGACCGGACGGCGCGCAAGCTGGTGCTGGCCTGGGGCGTGTCCTGTTTCTTCTCGCACGATGCCAACAGCGTCGAAGAGATGGTCGACTATGCCGTAGAGATGGCGAAAACTCACGGTTTTGCAGAAACCGGCCAACCCATCGTCATTACCGCCGGTATGCCCTTCGGCACGCCCGGCGCCACCAACATCCTGCGCATCGCCTGGGTCGGCGGTTAGGCTGGCGCGCCGCTTGCGCTTCGCCGGTGGTTTCCAGTAAAAATGAACGTTCCTTAAACAACAATCGAGACGGAACCGTGCCCATGACCGCCCCGACGAAAGCGAGACGCAATCCGCCGTTCCGGGCCGAGCATATCGGCAGCCTGCTGCGCCCGCGGGCGCTCAAGGACGCCTTCAAGGCCCATAGCGCGGGCGACATCGACGACGACACCTTCGAGGCCGGCAAATGCGCGGCGATCCGAGATGTTGTGGCGATGCAGGAGGGGCTGGGCCTGAAAATGGTGACCGACGGCGAGTTCCGCCGCAAATCCTACTGGGGCCACTGGGTTGACGCCATCGACGGCTTCGGCGTCGCGTCCTCGCTGTTCGCGTTTCACGACGAAACCGGCGAGGAGCAGGAATTCATCGCCGCCGATTGCGTCGGCCCGCTGACCAAAGCGGCGCCGATCTCGACGGAGGAATTCGCCTTCCTGAAAACGGTGACGCGCGGCGCAGAGCCCAAGATCACTATGCCGTCTCCGTCGACGCTGCATTTCTGGCGCCTGTCGGACACCATCGCAGGCTCGGGCTATGCGACGGACGAGGCCTTTTTCGGCGATCTGTGCGCGATTTTCCGGCAGGAGATTGCCGATCTCGCCGCTCTGGGCTGCCGTTACGTCCAGCTCGACGAGGTCCCGCTCATCATGCTCGGCAGCCCTTCGGTCTGCGAGCGGGTGCGGGCGCTCGGCGGCGACCCGGACCGGCTGCTGAACCTGTATATCGAGGCGATGAACGACGCGGTGCGCGGTCGCGGCGACGTGGTGGCCGGCATGCATATGTGCCGGGGTAATTTTCGTGGCAAATGGCTCTCCGAAGGCGGTTACGGCCTGATATCCGAACAGGTATTCCGGCGCGTCGACGTCGACGCCTTCATGCTGGAGTACGATACCGGGCGGGCCGGCGGTTTCGAGCCGCTGCGCCATGTGCCGGACGACAAGAGCGTCGTCCTCGGCATCGTCAGCTCGAAGATTCCGGACCTTGAGGCGGCCGAAGACCTGAAACGCCGGATCGACGAGGCCGCGCAATACATCGATCGCGAGCGCCTGTCTCTCAGCCCGCAATGCGGCTTCGCCTCCACGGTCGCCGGCAATCCGGTGCGCGAAGAGGACGAGAGGGCGAAACTCGAAACCATCGTGCGGGTTGCGAACGACGTCTGGGCCTGACGCGCGCCCGGATCGGCCGGCCAGGCTGTATACGGCCGAACGCATATCTGCACTGAATTGTGCATACAGCATGTGAACGGGCCAGTGAATGTATGCTGTATAGCGTATACAATAACTTTACATGCCGGATTGAGACTTGGATACGGCTGTGTCGAATGGTGGGGCTCAGACGCGCGTGGCCGGATCTGCCAGAAACGGGCGCAGCGCTGCGATCAGGCCGGCCGGGTTGTCGCCGGGGATGTTATGGCCACCCTCGACCTCGACCAGCGTGACGTTGGCGTTCGTCGCCCTGACCTTTTCCGCCGTCTCGGGCGCGAACATGTCGGACTGCCGACCGCGTATCGCGAGAATCGGGCAGGCGACGCTGCCCAGGCACGCCCAGAGGTCGGCGCCGTGGTCGGGCTTGATGCCCTCGTCCCGGATTTTGCGGAAAACTTCCCTGAAATAGGAGTCTCGCGAAACGGTGTAATTGCCGTCGAAGGTGCCGAGATAGGCCTCGAACCGCGCACGTTTCCTTGCCTCCACCGTCGCCGGATCCAACCCGAAATAGCGCAGCGCCGCGTCCAGGCCGGCGAAGGAATCGGGCATGTCGATCGATGCGTTCATCACCCGCATCGACCCGGCCTTTGCGTTGGTCGGCGAATAATCGACCAGGATCAGCGTCTCGACCCGGTCGGGATGGGCCGAGGCGGTGTAGGTGGCGTTGCGCCCGCCCATCGAGTGGCCGGCGAGGATGAAGCGATCCCAGCCCTGCCGGTCGGCGACCGCGAGCACATCGGCAGCGAAGTCCTGCACCTTGTAGGATTGGCTCGGGCTCCAGCCGGAGCTGCCGAAGCCGCGCATGTCCATGGCGATTATCTCTCGGCCCGCGGCCGGGTCGCACGCCAGTTCGTCGGCGATTTCGATCCAGTCGTAGGAGAAGTAGGACTGGCCGTGCAGCACGATCATCGGCGTGCCGCCCCCGGCTTCGAAATGGCGCGCGTCGGAACGGGGTGCGCCGAAATGCCGGTAGAAGATCGTAACGTCGCCGGAGTCGACGGTGCCGGTCCGGTGGTCCGGCAGGGTGACGGGTGCGCTCACGGGTTCGTCTCCTAGAGGGTTGCGGTGCAGGGCTACCCGGCTGTGCCGAAATCGACCAACCGGCTCTTGTATTCGCTGCGCGGCAGCGACCGGTGCGGCACCAGCTCGATGTCTGTGGCGACGATCAATTCGCTGCGAATCGCCGCCCGGATGCGGTCGGCCAGACCGGGCGGCGGCACGGCGCCGGCGGCCAGTTCGACGGTAACCGGCAGCGGCGGCTTCTGCATCACGCCGGGCTTTTTCGGGCGGATCATCACGACTTCTCCGACATGGGGAGCGAACCGGTTTACGACCTCCCGCAGCGCCGAAGGGAACAGGTTGACGCCACGCACGATCAGCATGTCGTCGGTCCGCCCGATGCAGCGCACGCGAACGCTCGTCCGCCCGCAGGGGCAGGGCCGGGCGTTGACCGCCACATGGTCGCGGCTGCGGAACCGCAGCAGCGGCATCGCCTCACGCCGCAGTGCGGTGTAGACCAGCTCTCCCTCGGCGCCGTCCTCGAAGGGCCTTGCAGCGCCGCTTTCCGGATCGATCAGCTCGACATGGACGAAGTCCCGACCGCTGAAATGCATGCCGCCCTGGTCTTCGCATTCGCCCCACAGGGTGATCGAGACATCGCCGATGCCCATCGCCTCGCTGGCCCTGCAGCCGAACGCCGTTTCGATCCGGTTGCGGATGACCGGGTCGCCGCCGCCCGGCTCGCCGGCGACCGCCATGCGCTCGATGCCCAGCGATCGGGGTGGGATGCTGCGTTCTTCCAGCCAGTCGATCAGATACAAGGCGAAGGAGGGCGTTCCCATGATCGCCGTTGCACCCATCTTCCGGATGCCAGCGACATAGCGTTCGGTATTGCCCGTGCCGACCGGGATATGCGCGATGCGGTTGCGGGTCAGCATGTCCGTGGCCGCCGCGGCGACGAAGGGCCCGGCGCCGTAGTTGTGCACCACGCGATGCCCGCGGTGGATACCGCAGGCGGCGTAGCTGCGCGCCGAGATTTCGGTCCAGACATCGAGGTCGGCCGGCGTTATGGCGATATAGCAGGGATCGCCGCTGGTGCCGCTGGTGGAATAAACCCGGACGATGTCGTCCCACGAGGCGGCGGCATGGCTGCCGAGCGGCGGATGGTCGGCCTGACTCTTGCGCAGCTCGTCCTTTTCCGTGAACGGCAGGCTGGCGATTTTGTCGAGGCTGCCGGCGTCTTCGACGCTGAAAATGCCTGCCTCGGCCAGCTTGGCCCGGTAAAACTCCGACTTGTCGAGCAGATAGCCGATTTGCTCGGGATAGCGGGCGGCGTCTCGCAACGCCTGTTCCGCCGGATCCCGAGTTTCGACCGCGGGATTGTGCAGGTACCCCGTCACGGCTCGTCAGCCCCCGTCCGGCGTCGGCGGCGGCGCGCCGTCGTATTCGACCGCCGCTTCGGCATGGTGGGCGAGCAGGAAACCCATCGGCCGCTGGGTCTCCTCGTACAGATGGCCGAGCAGGCCGGCGGTTCGCGCCAGAATGGGCACGCCGCGCAACGCTTCCATCGGGAAGTCCAGGTCCAGCATGATCGAGGCGATGGCGCCGTTGATGTTGACCGGCAGGGTGCGCTGCCAGACGTCGTTCACGACCGGGGCCAGAATCTCGAGAAAGCGTGTGTGCTCTCCGGCCGCCCCGCGCTTGTGCGCGAGCGCGAGAAGGCGCGTCGCGCGGGGATCGTCGGGCTTGTGCAAGGGGTGGCCGAAGCCCGGGACCGGCCTGCGCGCCGCGCGGACTTCCCCTGCAATGCGCCGGGCGGCGGTTTCGAACGCGTCCGTGTCCCCGTCTGCCTCCCCGCCTGCTTCGGCGACGCCGCGCACCAGCAGCCGGCCGGCC
>FZLR01000253.1 GCA_900197615.1 Rhodospirillaceae bacterium Spongia-Bin9 | reverse complement strand
CCCCCGGGGCAAACACGCACGGGCGCTCCCCGTCTATCGGGCGGGGGGAGCGCCTGCCGTGCCGGTTGCGATCTCCGGAACCCTGGAACGCGCAGTTGCGGACGCCTGGGCGGCTGCGACGGCGGCCGATTCGCCCGCCGAACCGGTCATCCTGCTCTCGCCGGCCTGCGCCTCTTTCGACCAGTTCGCGAATTTCGGCGCCCGCGGCGACGCTTTCCGCGAGAGCGCCCGGAACCTGATTTCCCATGCCCCGACCATGGCGGCGGGAGGCGCGGCATGAGCTATGCCCCTTCCCGGACCGATACCAGCGTCATCGGCCGCTGGTGGTGGACGGTCGACCGCTGGCTGCTCATCGCCGTCGGCCTGCTCATCGTCTACGGCATCGTCCTCACGCTTGCCGCCAGCCCCTCTGCGGCGGCGCGCGCAAACATCGAGAGTTTCCATTTCGTACGTCAGCAGCTTCTGTTCATTCCGTTCGCCGTCGCGCTGATGCTGCTGACATCCCTGCTTACCCCGCCCTGGGTGCGTCGGTCGGCGCTTGTCGTGCTGGCCGGCGCACTCATTTTTTCCGTTTTCGTCGTTTTTGCGGGAGCGGAAATCAGGGGCGCGCGGCGCTGGTATTCGATTGCCGGCTTCGCATTCCAGCCGTCGGAATTCATCAAGCCGGGCTTCGCCGTCGTTTGCGCCTGGCTGTGCGCGGCATCGCGGTCGGAAAACGGCTTCCCGGGGCGCCTGCTCGCCACCCTCCTTTGCCTCGGGACGCTCGGCGTGCTCGCCATGCAGCCCGATATCGGCATGGCTTCCGTCGTCTTTTCGATCTGGTTCTGCCTGATGTTCCTGGCCGGCCTGTCCTTGTGGCTGATCGGCGCCGGCATCGTGGTCGTCGCCGGCGCGGCGGTCGCCGCCTACCTCAACTTTTCCCATGTCGCCAAGCGGGTCGATGTTTTCCTCAATCCGGGCAGCGGCGACAACTATCAGGTCGACCGCTCCCTCGACGCATTCATCACCGGCGGCATCTTCGGCAAGGGCCCCGGCGAGGGCACCGTGAAGGTCATGCTGCCGGACGCCCACAGCGACTTTATCTTCGCCGTAGCCGGCGAAGAGTTCGGCCTTATCGCCTGCCTGCTGATCGTCGGCACCTACGCCTTCATCGTGTTGCGCGGTTTCGTCCGGGCGATGGGGACCAACAACCTGTTCGTCCTGTTCGCCACGGTCGGCCTGCTCGCCGCCTTCGGCCTCCAGGCGATCGTCAACCTGGCCTCCACCCTGCACCTGATGCCGACAAAGGGCATGACCCTGCCCTTCATCTCCTATGGCGGCTCGTCGATCATGGCGCTGGCGCTGGGCACCGGCATGATCCTGGCCCTGACCCGGGACCGGGCGGGAGGCGCCCTGTGAGCGGTCCTGTGAGCGGTCCTGCGAACCGGACTGTCGTCCTGACGGCCGGCGGCACCGGCGGTCACCTGTTCCCGGCCGTCGCGCTGGGCGCGGCGCTGCTGGAACGCAGCTACAAGGTTCGCCTCTATACCGACCGCCGCGGCGCCGATTATGCGAAGCGGACGCCGGGAATCGAGGCTCACGTCGTCCCGGCGGCCTCGCCGTTCCGCGGCGGCGCGATCGGAAAGATCGCCTTCCTGTTCGTCATGGCCCGCGGCGCCCTGGCGGTGAGCCGGCTGCTGCGCCGGCACAATCCTGCGGCCGTGGTCGGCTTCGGCGGCTATGCTGCGTTCCCAGCGACTTTCATGGCCGCGCGCCAACGGCGGCCGGTCGTGCTGCACGAGCAGAACGGCTATCTCGGCCTCGCCAACCGCAAGATCGCCAGGGCGGCGAGCGCGATTGCGCTGTCCTTCCCGGCCGTCGAAGCCATTCCCGAAACCGGCGCGCGCACGGTCGAGACGGGCAATCCGGTTCGCCCGGAAATCAACGCCCTGCACGGCCGGCCCTATCGCCTGCCGGAACCGGACGGGCCGTTCAATCTATTCGTCATGGGCGGGAGCCAGGGCGCGACCGTATTCAGCGAGGTTCTGCCCGGCGCCATAGCAGCCCTGGAACCGGCCCAGCGCGCCCGTCTCCGCGTGACCCAGCAGTGCCGGCCGGAAGACATCGAACCGGTAAGGATCGTCTACCGGGATGCCGGGGTCGCAGCCGATCTGGCGGGTTTCTTCGAGAACATCCCGGAGC
>FZLR01000064.1 GCA_900197615.1 Rhodospirillaceae bacterium Spongia-Bin9 | reverse complement strand
ATGCGGCCCATCGGCCGGCCGTCCAGTTCGATCGCATCCGGCCGGCCGGCGAGCGTCTCGCCGATCAGGGCCGACATCAGGAGCGTCTGGCCGTTGCCGGCGACCCCGGCGATTCCGACGATCTCGCCGCTGCGCACCTCCAGCCCGATATCCTCCAGGTCGGTGCCGAACGGGGATTCCGACGCGACGGACAGCCCGTTCAGCCTGAGTAGCACGTCGCCCGGCGTCCGGCGGTCTGTCGTCGGCGGGCTGAGCATGTCGCCGATCATCATCTCGGCGAGGCTTCGGGCGGTTTCCTCGCTCGGCGTGCAGGTTGCGACGACCTGGCCGCCGCGCAGGATGGTGGCGTGGTCGCACAGCGCGCGGATTTCCTCCAGCTTGTGCGAGATGTAGAGGATCGAACAGCCTTCGCCGGCCAGCCGGCGCAGCGTCTCGAACAGGACGGCGACCTCCTGCGGAGTCAGGACGGAGGTCGGCTCGTCCATGATGATGAGCCGCGGGTCCTGTAGCAGGCAGCGCACGATCTCGACGCGCTGACGCTGGCCGACCGAGAGATCGCCGACCATGCGGTCCGGGTCCAGGCGGAGGCCGTAGCGGGTCGAGACGTCGACGATCCGCCCGCGCAGGTCGCCTTTCGCCAGCTCCGGGGAAATGCCCAGCGCAATATTCTCGGCGACGGTCAGGGCCTCGAACAGCGAGAAATGCTGGAAGATCATGCCGATACCTTCGGCCCGCGCTTCCGAAGGCCGGTTCGGTGCAAAGGGCCGGCCGCGCAGCGTCATGGCGCCGGCATCCGGCCGCAGCACGCCGTAGATGATCTTGACCAGGGTCGATTTGCCGGCGCCGTTCTCGCCCAGCAGCGCATGGATTTCCCCTTCGTTCACGCTGAAGGAGATATCGTCGTTCGCCAGAACGCCGGGAAACGCTCTGGTGATGCCGTCGAGGCGGAGAAGGGGCTCAGGCACGCCGTTCATTCGACCCGATTACGGTGTCTGCCCCGGAGAGTCGATGGAGAAGCTGCGCGGCAACCGTGACGGCTATCGTCGCAGGTTCCTTGCCGGCGATGCCCGGAATGCCGATCGGACAGGTCAGCCGGGCGAGTGCGGCCTCGCCGATCCCGGCGTCGCGGAACCGTTTGAAGAAGCGCGCCCGCTTGGTGTCGGAACCGATCAGACCGGCAAAGCCGAACCGGTTGCGCGCGAGCAGGGCGTCGCAAATGTCGAAATCCAGCGCATGCGAATAGGTCAGCACAAGATGGAACGCGCCATCGGGCGCCGCGGCGGCGACCGCCGCCGGATCGTCCGAAACCAACTGCCGGACTCCCACCGGCATCTCCGGCGGAAAGCGCGTCTTGCCGGTATCGATCCAGGTTACGGCGAAGGGCAGCCCTTCCAGCGTCCGCACGATGGCGCGGCCGACATGGCCGGCGCCGTACAGGTAGAGCGGCCGGCGGGTCGCCTCGACCGGGTGCAGCAGCCAGCTATCCGCTTCCGCCTCGATCAGCGCGGCCGTGCGCGGCGCCTGGCCCGACAGGATCTCCGCCGCAGTCTTGGCGAGCGGGAAGGGCAGTGTCTTTGCCGCTTGCCGGTCTGCAACCGTCTCCGCCGCCGGGCCGCTCGCCACCGGATGCAGCAGGAGCCCGCCGGCGGGCAATGCAGCCGGCAACTGCGCCAGTTCCGGCGCGCCGACCCGCTCGAAGAGCAGTCGCACGAAGCCGCCGCAGCACTGTTCCAGATCCGGGCCCAGCGGATAATCGCGCAGGTCGCGCTGCCACGGGGCGCCCGGCGCGGCCAGCATGGCGCGCGCCGTCCGGGTCGCTTCCCATTCCAGCCGGCCGCCGCCGATGGTGCCGGCCTGTCCGTCGCGGTCGACCAGCATCCAGGCGCCGGGCTCGCGGGGTGCGGAGCCGTCGGCGGCGGCGACGATGACGGAGACCAGATCGCCGGCGGCGCTTGTCCGCTCGCGCACGGCGTCGAGCCAGGCGCCAGTCATGAATCCGCCTCGGCCGCCCGGCGCACCCGCTCGACCGCAAAGAGCACCCGCTCCGGCGTCGCCGGCGTATCGAGGAAGGGATAAGTCCGGTAGCCGCCGACGCTCGCCACTGCGTCCGACAGGGCCATGAACGCCGAAATCCCCAGCATCAGCGGCGGTTCGCCGACCGCCTTGGAGCGGTAGATCGTGTCCTCGACATTCTCGCCGCGGTCGAACAGGCGGATGTTCATGACCGGTGCGCGGTCGGAGCAGGCCGGAATCTTGTAGGTCGAGGGCGCATGGGTCATCAGCCGGCCCTTGTCGTCCCAGACCAGTTCCTCGGTGGTCAGCCAGCCGGCGCCCTGCACGAAGCCGCCCTCGATCTGGCCGAGATCGATGGCCGGGTTCAGGGACTTGCCGACATCGTGCAGGATATCGACGCGCAGCAGGCGGTTCTCCCCGGTCAACGTGTCGATCGCGACTTCGGTGACGGCGGCGCCGTAGGCGCAATAGAAGAACGGCCGGCCCTGCGCCGTCGCCTTGTCCCAGCGGATTTTCGGGGTCGCGTAGAAGCCGGTGGCGGACAGCGAGACCCGGGCGGCGTAGGCCTTGCCGATCGCCTCGTCGAACGTCAGCGATTCCGCGCCGACATGGACGCGGCCGGCGTCGAAGCGGACATCGGCCGGTTTAGCCTGATACCGCTCCGCCAGGAAATCCGCGAGCCGGCGCTTGATCTTGCCGGCCGCGTCCCTTGCCGCCATGCCGTTGAGGTCCGAGCCGGAGGAGGCGGCGGTCGCCGAAGTATTCGGCACCTTGCCGGTGGTCGTCGCGGTGATCTTGACCCGGTCGAGGTCGACCTGGAATTCCGAAGCCACCACCTGCGCCACCTTGACGAACAGGCCCTGGCCCATTTCCGTACCGCCGTGGTTCAGGTGGATCGAGCCATCGTTGTAGACATGGACCAGCGCTCCGGCCTGGTTCAGCGTCGTGTTGGTGAAGGAGATGCCGAACTTGACCGGCGTCATGGCGATGCCGCGTTTCAGGACCGGGCTCCCGGCGTTCCAGTCGCGGATTTCCGCCCGCCGCGCCGCGTAGTCGGATGTCCCGGCCAGTTCCGACCAGATGTCCGAGACGATGCAATCCTCCACCGCCATGCCGTAGGGCGCGATCTTGCCCTCGTCGTCGTCGCTGTCCTTGTGGGGATAGAAGTTGATGGCGCGGACTGCGGCCGGGTCCATGCCCAGGGTCGCGGCGATCTGGTCGACGACCCGTTCCATCCCAATCATGCCCTGCGGCCCGCCGAAGCCGCGGAAGGCCGTGTTGGACTGGGTGTTGGTCTTGCAACGGTACGAGGTGATGCGCGCGTTCGGCAGGCTATAGCAGTTGTCTGCGTGGAACATCGCCCGGTCGGCGATCGGCCCGGACAGGTCCCACGACATGCCGCAACGCAGCGCCTGGTCGAACTCGACACCCAGGATGCAGCCCGCCTCGTCGAAGCCGGCCCGGTAGTCGATCCGGAAATCGTGCCGCTTGCCGGTGAGAAGCATGTCGTCGTCGCGGTCGTAGACGCATTTCGCCGGCCGGCCGGTCAGCCGGGCCGCGAGCGCCGCCGCGGCGGCGGGCAGGTTGCCCTGGCTCTCCTTGCCGCCGAAGCCGCCGCCCATCCGGCGCACTTCCACCGTCACCGAATGGTTCGGCACGCCCAGCACCTTGGCGACGGTGTGCTGAATCTCGCTCGGATGCTGGCTCGAACAATGGACGGTCATGTCCTCGTCCTCGCCGGGGACGGCAAGCGCCGCCTGTCCTTCGAGATAGAAATGCTCCTGTCCGCCGATCTCGATCCGGCCTTCGACGACGCGCGGCGCCGTCGCAATCGCCGCTGCCGCGTCGCCCTTGGCCATGGTGTAGGGCGGCTCCAGGAGACTCTGCGCTGCCATCGCGTCCTCGATGGTGAGCAAAGCGGGCAAGTCTTCGTAGACCACCGTGGCTTTCGCGGCGGCGGCCCGCGCCTGTTCGACAGTCTCCGCGGCGACGCCGAACAGCGCCTGGCCGAAATACTCGACAGTGGCGGCAGGAAAAAGCGGATCGTCCCCGGCCATCGGGCTGACGTCGTTGGCGCCGGGGATATCGCCGGCGGTCATGACCGCCGCGACGCCTTCGCTCGCCCGGACAGCTGCCAGGTCCATTGAAACGATCCGCGCATGGGCGCGTTCGCTGCGTGCGAGATAGGCCTGGAGCGTGCCCGGAGGCTCCGGGATGTCGTCGGTATAGATTGCGGCGCCCGAAACATGCTTGGCGGCGCTGTCGTGCACCCGCGCTGCGCGCACGCCGCCCTCGATGGCCGGCGCGGCCACCGCCGCTTCTTTGGCGGGCAGCTCGTTCATGCGAAGGCCGCTTCCCGGCCGACCAGCCGGGTTTCCCGCAGGGGCCGCCGGCTTTCGTGGAAACAGCGCCGCAGCAGGTTTTGCGCCGCCAGCAGGCGATAGCCGGCCGAGGCGCGCATGTCGTCGATGGGCGTGAAGTCTTCGGCGAAGGCGGGCAGGGCGGCGGTCACCGTTTCTTCGGTCCAGGGCTTGCCCCACAAGGCCGTCTCGACCGCCGACGCCCGTTTCGGCGTCGCCGCCATGCCGCCGAACGCAATGCGCATGGAAGCGACCGCGCCGTCCTCGATGCGCAGGTTGAAACAGCCGCAAAGCGCCGAGATGTCCTGATCGAAGCGCTTGGAGATCTTGTAGCACTTCAGCTCTTCGGCGCCGGTATCGAGCGGGATTTCGATGGCTTCCACGAACTCGCCGGGCTGGCGGTCCTGCCTGCCGTAGTCGAGGAAAAAGGCCTCCAGCGGCAGGCGCCGGCGCGCCTTGCCCTTGCGCAGGACCAGCGTGGCGCCGAGCGCGATCAGGGCCGGCGGGCTGTCGCCGATCGGCGAGCCGTTGGCGATGTTGCCGCCGATGGTCGCCGCATTGCGCACCTGGCGCCCGCCGAAGCGGCGCAGCAGTTCGCCGAAATCCGGCCAGCGTCCGGCGATGGCGTCGAAGGCGTCGGTGCAGGTGACGCCGGCGCCGATGCGCAGGGTATCGCCGGTCGCGGTCAGTTCGTTCAGCGCGCGGACCCGGCCGATGTCGATGACGGTATCGAGCCGCCGGTGCTGCTTGGTCACCCACAGGCCGACATCGGTCGCGCCGGCGACGATGGTGGCGTCGGGATGGGCCTCATACAGGTCGGCCAGCTCGTTGAGGCCAGTCGGCCCGAACCAGCGCTGGCCGCCGTTTTCGTAGGCCAGCGAGCCGGCATAAGCCGCATTCTGCAACCGCCGGGCGGTCTCCTTCGCAACGGCGCGGTCCTCGCCCGGCGGGGGCGCCCCGTTCAACGCAAGCGTCGCATCGATAATCGGCCCGTAGCCCGTGCAGCGGCACAGGTTACCGGCCAGCAGGTCGTCGACGCTGCGCTTGTGCAGCGGTTCGCCTTCGAGCCAGGCGGCGTAGGCCGACATGACGAAGCCGGGCGTGCAGAAGCCGCACTGGGAAGCGTGATAATCGACAAAGGCACGGGACACCGGATGGAGGTCTGCGCCGTTCGGTCCCGCCCCGGCAGCCCGGCCGAGACCTTCGACGGTCGTCACCGTCCTGCCATGCACCATGGGCAGGAACAGGACGCAGGCATTTGCGGCGCGGTGGCGGAGCGCGCCGTCTCCCGACGGATCGCCCAGCGCCACGGTGCAGGCGCCGCAATCGCCCTCGGCGCAGCCTTCCTTGGTGCCGGTCAGCCCCTTGTGGCGGCGCAGATACTGCAAAAGCGTCGTCGTCGGCGGGACGTCCGAAACCGTCTCCACCGCGCCGTTCAGCAGAAAGGCGATCGCCTGCGCCATGCGCGTCAGCTTCCGCGGTAGGTGGAATAGCCGTAGGGCGAAATCAGCAGCGGCACATGATAGTGCTCGCCCGGCGCAGCAATGCCGAAGCGGATGGTCACCAGGTCCAGGAACGGCGGATCGGCCAGGTCCACGCCGCGCTGCCGGAAATAAGCGCCGGCGGCAAAGGCCAGCTCGTAGACGCCGGCCGCGAACGCCTCGCCTTCCAGGATCGGTCCATCGCACCGCCCATCGCTGTTGGTGACGGTTTCGGCCAGCCGCACCGGTCCCCCGGCCTCCAGCCGGTCCAGCGCAACCGCGATGCCGGCGGCCGGCCGGCCGGCGCTCGTGTCCAGAACATGGGTGGTCAATCGACCCATCGGGTGCGGTTCTCCCTGAAAATGAGCCCGCTACTAGAGCCGATTTGCCCTTGCAATACAATCGGCTAGTGTGCGCCGAACGCCACAGGATACCGGCTCCGACCATGCTTTCGCCACGCCCCTCGACCCTGGACCGCGCTGCCTTCATCGACGCCTACGGCGGCATCTACGAGCATTCGCCCTGGGTGGCGGCAGCCGTGTTCGACGCCGGGCTGGGCGCGGGGGACGATGAAGCCGGGGCGCTGGCCGGCCGGATGGCGCAGGTCGTCGACGCCGCGGATGACGAAGCGAAACTGGCGCTGCTGCGCGCCCATCCCGAACTGGCCGGCCGGCTCGCTGTGTCCGGCGAATTGACGGCGGACTCGACTGCCGAGCAGGCCTCGGCCGGCCTCGACCGCTGCACGCCGGAGGAATTCGCCGAATTCCATACGCTCAACGGGCGATACAATGAACGCTTCGGTTTCCCGTTCATTATCGCGGTGCGCGGCTTGAGCCGACAGGACATCCTGTCCGCCTTCTGCAGCCGGGCCGATAACGACCGGGAAACGGAGTTCGCCACGGCACTGCAACAGGTCCACCGCATCGCCCGCCTGCGGCTGGAAGCGATGGAAGGGTAGCTGGACCTACGATTCAGCAGGACCGGCTCGCAGCGAAGGCCGGCAATTCGAGGCTCTAAGCCCGCCGCATGAAGGCCCGGAGCGCCGTCACCAGTTTCCCGGGCGCTTCTTCCGCCAGAAAGTGTCCGCAGTCCTCGAACTCGTGCAGTTCGAAGTCGGACAGCGCGGCCTTCCACCGGTCGAGTTCCTTTTTCCGGAACGCGATGTCCTTGTGCCCCCAGGCGATGAGAGCGGGTTTGTCCGCAAACGCCGCGCGCTCGCGCCAGATCGAATCCAGCCACGCACCCGCGCCGACGATGTAACCCGGCAGGGCAGCGTTTGCGGCGCGCGCGGCGGGCGACGGTTGCGCATTGCGGTAGTGCGCCATGATCTCCGGCGTCAGGGTACTCGGGTCGCCGACCGCCTTCGGCATCACCCTGTTGACGAAGATGTTGTGCCGCGTGATGAGATATTGGCCGATCCAACTCGACATCAGGAAGCTGAACATCCTGAAGTGAAAATCGTCGCCGACCGGCCAGCACCAGGTGTTGGCGATTGCGAGCCGCTTGACCCGATCCGGATGCCTACGCGCAAAGTCGAGACCGATCGGCCCGCCCCAATCGGTCATGAACAGGGTGATGTCACGAAGATTGAGGCGATCGAGCAGGGCGGCGAACCTGTCCGCGTGGCTCTCGGGGTGGTGGTCTTCACGCCGGTCGCTGCGCGACGAGAGGCCGAAACCGATGTGGTCTGGGGCGATGCAGCGGTATTCCGATCGAAGCCCCGCGATTAGATGCCGGAACTCGAAGGACCAGGCGGGATTGCCGTGTACGAACACGATCGGCGCGCCCTCGCCCTCGTCGACGAAATGCATCCAGTACCCCGACGGAACGTCGAAGAACCGGCTCTCGAACGGATACATTTCGTCCGATACCCAGTCCGGGCGGCCGGCCGGCACAATTCGGTCCATCGATACCTCTCCTGCCTGCTCGATTGCACGACCGGCCGGGGATTCGGGAGCGGCCACCGGGGCGGAATCGTGTCGGTGAACGTCGCGGCCCTGTACGCCGGGAAGCGATACGGCGCCGCAGGGAAGCTTTCCCCGAGGCCGTATCGGCAGAGGCTTCAACCGGCGTACAGGGTTTCCAGCTTCGCCAGGCAACCGGTCCAGCCGCGCTCATGCTCGTCGCGGGCCTCGGCTTGCGCGAACCGGGAATGGGTGAGCGTCAGGCGCGTTGCACCGGCCGGGGTGGGTTCAAGCTCGACGGTCACCAGCGATTCGACGTCGCTGCCCTCCCACTGCCAGGTGTGCACCAGGCGGCGGTTGGGCACGACTTCCCGATAGAGGCCGCTGGTGAGCCATTTCCCTCCGTCTTTCCCGCGCATCTCGATCAGGAATGTCCCGCCGACTTCGACTTCGGCGACCGCGCGGGCGACCGCAGCTTCGCCGGGCGCCAGCCATCGGCGCAACAGCTCAGGATCGGTCCACGCGGCGTATACCGCCTCGACCGGCGCATCGATGGTGCGGTGCAGCGTCAGGTAGATGCCCGTTTCGTCCGGCCCGCGATCTGACATGCCGAGAGCTTCTGATGGGGTCTGCCCGGCGCGTCGGGCCGGCGTGTTATGGTCTGTCATCGCGATCCATCCGGTTTGCCGGAACCCGTCCCGACCAACGCATTGAGCGCGTTCAGGCGCTCGGTCCAGAAGCGCTCGTGGAATTCGAGCCAGGCGCGGGCGTCGTCGAGCGCCGCCGGGTCGATCCGGCAGACCCGTTCCCGCCCGCGCGCTTCGCGGATTACGAGGCCGGCGCGCTCCAGCACGCCGAGGTGCTTCGACACCGCAGCGAAAGTAAGGGGAAAGGGCTCGGAGAGATGGCCGACCGTCGCCTCGCCCGCCGCCAGGCGATCCAGGATGGCCCGGCGGGTGGGATCGGCCAGCGCCTTGAAGACGCGATCGAGGGTATATTCAACCATGAGGTTGAATATACCGATGCCAGACAGGTTATTCAACCAATAAGTTAAATAAATTGGGGCGTTCCGAAGTGGCGGCAGGCGATACCGGCGGCCTAGCGCGTCAGCGTTCCATCGGCGCCGATCCTGACGCCGTACAAGTCCTGCGCCGCTTCGGCGCTGACATAGCCCTCGGCGATATCCGCCGCGATAGCCTCGACCGGGCGTTCGTGGGGATCGCCGTGGCCGCCGCCGCCGGGCAAGTCGACGCGGACCCGGTCGCCGGCGCCGACGGTCTGCTTGCCCTTGGGCCGCAGCGTGGCGCCGCTTTCGGTTCCGACCCGGCCCGCCGCCCCGACCGTGCCGCCGTTCCGCCCCTTTGCCGGGTTCTCGACCCGGTCGTACATGGCGAAGAGAGCGAAGGGCGCGCCGTCGCGCGTGCCGAGTTCGACGGTCTGGCCGAGGCCGCCGCGCTGCCGGCCGGCGCCGCCGGAATCCGGGCGCAACTCTTTGCGCCAGACTACGACCGGCGCGCGGGTCTCGACCGCTTCGACCGGCAGGGCGCGCACGCCGCTGGGAAAGGCGGTGGCCGAGAGGCCGTCGACCGCAGGGCGCGCGCCGGAGCCGCCGCTGTTGAACGAGAGCAGGTCGAAGGCAACGGCGTCGCTGTCGCGGTTCATACCCGGCGCGGCGCCGATCTCCGGCCCGCCGCGCACCTGGATGCCCCACAGGCAGGCCGCGCCCTCGGCCGGCACTTCCAGGCCGGGGACTTTCGCCAGGCAGCCCAGCACGACATCCGGCAGGAACTGGCCGATGATATGGCGCGCGCTGACCGGCCGCGGCTTCTCGACATTGAGGATCGAGCCGAGCGGCGCCCTGACCTCGACCGGCGCCAGCGAACCGGCATTGTTCGGGATCTCCGGCGCCACCGCGGCGCGGACGCCGAAGACCGTGTAGGCCAGCGTGTAGTTCATCACCAGGTTGATGCCGTAGGAACTGGCCGGCGAACTGCCGTCGAAATCGATCGCGATGCGCTCGCCGTCGATCGTCAGCGCCGCATTGAGGGTGACCGGCCGGTCGTAGCCGTCGAGCGTTATGGCGTTGCGGTAGGTGCCGTCCGGCAGGGCGCGGATGGCGTCCTGCATGGCGCGGCGCGATCGGTCCAGGATGAAATCGGCCAGCGCGTCGAACCGGACGTCGCCATACTCCTCCAGCATGGCGGCCAGCCGCCGTTCGCCGAGCCGGTTGCAGGTCGCATAGCTGCGGATGTCGCCCTCGACCGGGTCCGGGTGGCGGACATTGGCGCGGACGATCTCGAACAGGTCTTCGTTGAACACGCCGTCGCGGGCGAATTGCATGATCGGGATGAACAGTCCTTCCTCGTATATCGAGCGGCCGTCCGGGCACTGGCCGAGCCCGCCGATATCGACCTGGTGGCAGGTGCAGGCGAACAGGGCGACCATCTCGTCCCGATGAAACGCCGGCGAGACGACGGTAATGTCGTGCAGATGGCCGGAGCTGAGCCAGGGATCGTTGGTCAGGTAATGGTCGCCCGGCTTCATGCCGGCGGCCGGGAATTTTTCGAGGAAATAGCCGACCGCCTCGGCCATCGAATTGACATGGCCGGGCGTGCCGGTCACCGCCTGGGCGATCATGCGTCCGCGGGTATCGAACACGCCGGCGGACAGGTCGCCGGCTTCGCTGACCGTCTCGCTGAAAGCGGTCTTGATCAGGCTGCGCGCCTGCTCCTCGACGATGGCGGTGAGGCGGTTCCACAGCACGGGATAGCGGATGCGGGCCAGGGTGTCGTCGGCCGAAGCATCGCCGGCGGGCCGTTCGATCATGTTGGTTTCTCCGCCTGTCGTTCCAGCACCAGCGAGCCGAACGCATCGGACGTCAGGGTAAAGCCGGGCGGAACGATCGTCGAGGTCTGCGCTTCGACGACGACCGCCGGCCCGGCGACGGGTTCGCCCGGGCGCAGCCGGTCGCGGTCGAACACCCTGGCGGTTACCGGCCCGCTACCCGCGGTATCGACAATCCGCCGTTGCCCTGCCGCGGATGTATCCCGATCCGGGGCGCCTTCGACGCGGTTCGCCGCCGTATCCATTTCGCTTTCGGCCCGCACGGTCCAGGCAACGAATTCCAGCGGTACGCCGTCGATCGGCGGGCCGTATTGCCGGCGATAGGCCGCGGCGTAGGCATCGGCGACAATATCGGCCCATTTCTTTGCGTCGCGGGACGCCGGCGGCGCATCGGGCAAAGGCACCGCGATCTCGTGGCTCTGGCCGCGATAGCGCATGTAGGCGGCGCAGGACACCCTCTCCGGCGGCGCGCCGGCCGCCGTCTCCACGAACGCGGCGGCCTCGTCGCGCATGGCGGCCAACAGGGTTCCCACGGCGCGGGCATCGAGGGTTTCGATCTGCTGGTACAGGCTGCGCGCGACTTCGAAGGCGACCGGCGCGCGCAGGAAGCCGATCGCCGAGCCGACGCCGGCGCCGCGCGGCACGACGATCCGGTCGATGCCCAGCTTGTCGGCGACGCGTGCGGCGTGGAGCGGGGCGCAGCCGCCGAACGCAATCAGCGTCCGGCCCTCGAAATCCTTGCCATGCTCCACGGCATGCTCGCGCGCCGCGTTGGCCATATTCTCGTCGACCATTTCGGCAATACCGAGGGCGGCGGTCGCCGCGTCGAGGTCGAGCGGCGCGCCGACATCGGCAGCGAGCGCCCGTTCGGCCGCGACGGCGTTCAGCAGCATGGTGCCGCCGGCAAAGCCGGCCGGGTCGATCCGGCCGAGCGCGACGTCGGCGTCGGTCACGGTCGCGCCGCTGCCGCCCCGGCCGTAGCAGGCCGGGCCGGGATCCGACCCGGCGCTGCGCGGTCCGACGGCGATGCGGCCGAGCCCGTCGACCCCGCACAAGGAGCCGCCGCCGGCGCCGATCTCGACCATCTCGACCACCGGAATGCGCAGGGGCAGACCGCTGCCCCGCTTGAACCGGTAGGCCCGGTCGACTTCGAAGTCCCGCGCCGCCTGGGGCCGGCCCTCGTCGATCAGGCAGATTTTTGCCGTGGTGCCGCCCATGTCGAAGGAAACCGCCCGCGCCGCTCCGGTCTGCCGGGCGACGGCGGCGGCGTATATCGCACCGCCCGCCGGGCCGGATTCGACCAGCCGGACCGGGAAGCGGATGGCGGTATCGAGGGTCGCCAGGCCGCCGTTCGACAGCATGACCATCAGCGCGCCGGCAAAGCCGGATTCGGCGAGCGCCCGCTCCAGCCGCCGCAGATAGGCCGCGACCGCGGGCTGGACATAGGCGTTGGCGACGGTGGTCGAGAAGCGCTGATATTCGCGCATCTCCGGCGAGACCTCGCAGGACAGGCTGACCGGCAGGTCCGGATCGGCCTCGTGGATCAGCTCGCGCAGGCGCCGCTCATGCGCCGGGTTGGCGTAACTGTGCAGCAGGCCGACGGCGACGCTCTCGATCCCTTCGCCCGCAATGGCGGCCAGCACCGGCGCAACCGAGGCCTCGTCCAGCGGGATCAGCGCGTCTCCGTTGACATCCAGACGTTCGCGCACCGTCAGCCGCCGGGCCCGGCGCACCAGCGGCTCTGGCTTCACGATGTTCAGGTCGTATTGTTCGAACCGGCTTTCCGAGCCCATTTCAAGCACGTCACGGAAGCCTTCGGTGGTGACGAACAGGGTCTCCGCGCCGCGCCGCTCGATCATGGCGTTGGTGGCAAGCGTCGTGCCGTGGATGATCTGGCGGATATCCCCAAGCCCGATCCCGGCCGCCTTGCAGGCCGCCGCCACGCCGTCCAGCACCGCGCGTTCCGGCTCGGCGCCGGTGGTCAGCAGCTTGACCGAACGGAACGTCCCGTCGCCGTGCTCGAGGGCGAGATCGGTAAAGGTTCCGCCGATATCGACGCCGAGCCGCCAGCCGGTCGGGGGCCGCCGCTCACCCCCGTTCTCCCTGCCGTCCTGTCCGCCGTTCCGGGCGCTGTCCTTTTGCATGAAACGCTCATACTCCGTATGGAGACGGGACAGAACCTTCATGTGGCGTAGGGACGATTGCGGGAGATTGCGCCATGCGCGCCTATCTGGACAGTCTGAGAGATGCCGGCGACCTGCATGTTGTCCGCCGGGAGGTCGATCCGAAGCACGAGCTGGCGGCGGTGACGGCGGCATTCCAGAAGCGGAATGACGGCGCGATCCTGTTCGAGAATGTCCGCGGCGCGGCGATGCCCGTCGTCAGCAACGTCTACGGCAGCCGGCGGCGGCTGTGCGCCCTGATCGGTGCGCCGGACCTCGCCTTCTGCCCGGCCTGGGACCGGCTGATGGCGGGGGCGCCGGAGCGGGCGGACCTGCAGCAGGTTCCCGGCAACCGTCGCCGGGTCGCGCTGTCCGACCTGCCGCAGCCGGTCTATTTCGAGAAGGACGCCGGCCCTTACATCACGTCGGGCATCCTGCTCGCCAACCATCCGGAAACCGGTGTGCCGACCCTGTCCTTCCACCGCGCCATGCATGTCGACGACGGCGAACTGCGCATCCGGATCGGCGCCAGCCACGACCTGACGCGCTACCAGCAGACGGCAGAGGCGAAGGACGAGCCGCTGGAGGCGGCCATCCTGATCGGCACGGCGCCGGAGATTTTCCTCGCCGCCTGCGCGTCGATCCCGCCGGACGCCGACGAACTGGCCGTTGCCAACGCGCTCGCCGGCGGGCCGCTCGACATGGCGCCGTGCGAAACCGTCGGTCTCTCCGCGCCGGCCGATACGCAGATCGTCGTCGAAGGGCGCATCCTGCCCCATGAGCGGCGGCCCGAAGGACCGTTCGGCGAATTCATGGGCTATTATGTGCCGGAGGAACCGAACCATGTCTTCGAGGTCACGGCAGTTACCGCCTGCGCCGACCCGGTCTATCACGCCCTGGTTTGCGGCTCGCCGGAAGACCTGATCCCGCTCGAAACCGCCGTCGCCTCCAAGATCTACCGGCATCTGACCGCGCGGCTGCCGGGCATCCTCGACGTCGCCTGCAATCCGCAGCTGCTCAACACGGCGGTCAAGATCCGGCCGCAATACGACGGCCATGCCCGCCATGTCATGCTCGCCGCGTTCGGTGCGCACATGGACTACAGCAAGACCTGCATGGTGACCGACGAAGATGTCGACATCCACGATCTGAACGATGTCTGGTGGGCTTTCGTCACCCGCGGCCGGGCCGATACCCGCAGCCTGGTCGTGCCCGATGTGCCGGGCTTCTACCGCGATCCCCACAGGGACCATTGGGGCCGGCTCGGCATCGACGCCACGAAACCCCGGGGCCGCGAGGCCGAGTTCGAGCGCAAGAGAATTCCGGGCGGCGAAAGGATCGACCTCGCCGATTGGCTGGCATGACCCGGCCCGGCATGACCCGGCCCGGCATGACCCGGCCATGACGGCTCCGGCCGAACTCTCGCCGGCAGCGCTGCGCGCGGCGATCCGGTCGGGCGGCTGGACCGGGCCGACCGCCGGCGCGGCGCCAGGCTATCTGCAATGCAATCTGGCGATCCTGCCGGCCGGCCACGCCGAAGAGTTTCGGGCCCGGTGCCGGGCCAATCCGCGGGTCTCTTGCCTTCCGGCCGGACGACGCCTATCCAGAATGGCAGGCCGCAGGTTTCCCCATCGAAGCCGGCGCCCGACGAACGAGAGCCGGAAAGAATGACCGATCCGCGCGCGCAGCTCTTTCGCCGATTCGAGGATCTCGGCATCGACGTCAAAGTCGTGCCCTATCCGGCGCATCGGACCGTCGAAGAGGGAAAGGCGCTGCGCGGCGACATGCCGGGGACGTTCACAAAGAACCTTCTGCTTCGGGACAAGAAGGGCCGCCTGTTTCTGATCGTCGCCCATGAGGACCAGGCCCTCGACCTCAAGACGCTGCACAAACGGGTCGGCGCCAACGGGCGCATGGGGTTTGCGCCTGCCGACCGGGTAGAGAGCGTGCTCGGACTGGTGCCGGGCGCGCTGACGCCTCTCGCAGTGCTCAACGACGACCGGTGTCTGGTGACGGTCGCGATCGAAGCCGGCCTGATGGACGCAGAGCAGCTGAACTTTCATCCGCTGGTCAACACCGAGAGCATAGGCCTCAAACCGGCCGAACTTCTGGCCTTCGTCGCGTCCTGCGGGCGCGAGGCCGTTACGACGGAACTCGGCGGTATGGCCGGTACGGGGTCGCTGAAATAACCGCCGCATGGCTGCACGGCGTTGCCGGCCGCCGACGATCCGGCATCCGTCGGTCCGGCCTGCCGCCGCTTATTCCTTCATCGGAGGCGCGCCGCCGGTGAACGCATTGGCGCCGCTGTAGTCGCAGGGCGCTTCCTGCATTTCCAGATGCAACCGCGTACCCTCCCAGGGATGCGCCCGCGCCAGATCCTCGTCGAAGTCGATGCCGAGCCCCGGCGCCGTCGGAGTCCGGATGTAGCCGTCTTCCCATTCGATCGTGCCGCCGATCAGCCGGCGGTGAAAGTCGCCGCCGGTCTGGATGGTCTCGACCATGAGCAGGTTGGGGATGCAGGCCGCGAGCTGGATGTTGGCGGCCCACTCCACCGGCCCGGCGTAGAGATGCGGCGCGACCTGGGCGTTGAAGACCTCGGCGATCGCCGCGATCTTCTTGGTCTCGAGCAGGCCGCCCGCGCGGCCGAGCGCCGGCTGGACGATGCTGGCGCCGCCGGTCTTGAGGACCGCGGCGAACTCGGCCTTGGTCGAAAGCCGTTCGCCGGTTGCGATGGGGATGCGCAGGGACGCTGCCACCCTGGCGAATTCGTCCGGATTGTCGGGCGGCACCGGCTCTTCGAACCAGAGCGGATCGAATTCCTCGATGCGCCGGCCGAGGCGGATCGCACCGGATGTCGTGAACTGGCCGTGGGTGCCGAACAGGATGTCGGCCCGGCGACCCACTGCCCCGCGAACGGCGCGGCAGAACTCCACGGAAAGTTCGATGTCGCCCATCGCCGGCTGGTGCCCGCCCCGCAGCGTATAGGGGCCGGCCGGGTCGAACTTCACGGCGGTGAAGCCGAGCCGCACCATCTCCGCGGCGCATTCCGCCGCCATCGCCGGGCTGGTCCAGAACGCGGTGAGGTCGTGGCCCGGCAACGGATAGAGGTAGGTGTAGGAACGGAGCCGTTCGTTCATCATGCCGCCCAGGAAGGCGTGGACCGGCCGGCCGTGCGCCTTGCCCAGGATATCCCAGCACGCCATCTCGAGCCCCGAGAAGGCGCCCATGACCGTCGGGTCGGGACGCTGGGTGAAGCCGGAGGAATAGGCCCGGCGGAACATCGATTCCGTGTTCTCCGGGTTTTCGCCCGCCATGTGCCGCTCGAAGACGTCGCGGACCACGGCCTCCATGGCCGCCGGCCCCACGGCGGCGGCATAAACTTCGCCGTAGCCCACGATGCCGCAGGCGGTGGCAACCCTGACGAAGAAGAAATACCGACCGCCCCAGCCGGGCGGCGGGTTGCCGACAACGAGGACTTCGAGGCCCGCCAGCTTCATCGGCCGTTCCCGTCGAACACGATTACGTTGCGCCGGGACCGGCCGGAACGAGTATCGTCGATGGCGTCGTTTATCCGTTCGAGGGGGTACCGTCCGGTCACCAGCTCGTCGAGCTTGAGGCGCCCCTGCCGGTAGAGTTCGACCAGGTAGGGAATGTCCCGCGACAGTACGGTGTCGCCCATGCAGGAGCCGCGGATGTTCTGGCCCAGGAATGTGAGATCGACGGGAGACCATTCCGCCCGCGCGTCCGACGGCGGCATGCCGACCGCGATCAGCTGGCCCCGCGGCGCCAGGAAATCAAGCGCCTCACGGTAGGCGGCGGCGGCGCCGACCGTGACCAGCACGGTGTCGGCGCCGCGGCCCCCGGTCAGCTTTCGGATCTGGAGGCCGGTATCGTCGTTCATTGCCAGCACGGCATGAGTTGCGCCGAATTCGCGGGCGCCGTCGAGCTTTTCCGGAACCGTGTCGACGGCGATTACCCGCGCGGCCCCGGCAACCGCAGCGCCCTGAATGCTGTTCAGCCCGACGCCGCCGGCGCCGACCACGACGACATCGCTATCCGGTCTCACGCCGGCGGTATTCTCCACGGCGCCAAAGCCGGTGATGACGCCGCAGGAGAGCAGGCAGGCTGCTTCCATGCCGATGCCGGCCGGTATTTTCTGGACCTGGCTCCGGTCGACGACGGCGCGCTCGGCGAAGGCGGCCGTCGCAAGTCCCTGCTCGATCGGCGTGCCGTCCCGATCCCGGAGCGGACTGGCCCCGACCCGGTCGTATGGCGTTTCGCATGTCGCCGGATGCCCGCCGGCGCAGGACGGGCAGGAGCCGCAGGCGCGGATCAGTGTGACCAGCACCGGGTCGCCGGATTCGAGGCCGGCAACGCCGTCGCCCAGCGCCGTCACATGGCCTGCCGCCTCGTGTCAGTAGACCGCCGGCAGATGGCCGCCCCACGCGCCGTCCATGAAATGGATATCCGAATGGCAGACGGCGCACGCCGCAATGTCGACCTCGACCTCGCCCGGCCCCGGCGGCCGGAGAACGACATCCGCGATCTCAAGGGGCGCGTCGAAGGTCCGGCAGACTGCCGCTCTCACCGCGCCTGCTCCCGTTCTCTCGAAGGCATATCGACCCTTCGCTCGGCGCTGTCCGGGGCGCGATCGGACAGTGGCGGGGCCTGCGCCCGGCCGGGCGGTAGCTTTGGCAGGCTTCCGACCATTGCGGCCTTTGTCTCGCCTTCTCCGTCGCGCGCCCCGGTCAGGCTCCCGGCGGTACGTCGAGCGTCGGATTGCGGTCGAAGAAGCCGTCGGCCTCCAGGCGGAATCCGGTGCGGGCGACCGGCTGGACCGGCCAATCCTCCAACCGCGGCAGGTGCAGCAAGCCGAAGGTATGCCACAGCACGATATCGGTGTCCGCGATCGAGCGGCCCTGCTTCACCCAGGTCCCGATGGTGTCCGAGCCGTCGCTCTGATTGACGAAGCGGCCGGCCGGGTAGCGCTCGCCCGCGTCATAGGGCGTGCACCAGAGATGGTTGAAGATGAAGGCGGCGCGCTTCTCCATCATCGTGCCGGGGTGGAACCAGGGCCGCAGCATGCCGCTGGAATGCAGCCGATAGGCGGTCGGCCGGCCCAGTCCGTTCGTCGCCGAGGCGCTCTCGACCTTCCAGAACCGTTCGGTGTCCGCATTGCGCGTCCGGCCGCCCTCGGTTTCCAGCACCGTCGGCTCGGCGCGGAAGGCGTTGCCGTTGGGGTTGCCGTCGCCCATCGGCGGTTGCACCACGTTCATCTCGACCAGCCGGTTGGCGTCGCCGTCCACCGCCATGTCGAGCCGGGCGCAGAACAGATGCTGGTGATTGGGCGCGGTGACGCCCGGCATGATCTCGGCGCCGTAGTCGGTGCCGGAAATCGCGTTCAGGCCCTGGGTGTTCATGATCCCGGTCGCCTTGACGTCGAGTTCCAGCGTCCCGTCCATATGGAAGACCCAGTAGAAGGCGTATTCGTAGTTGCCGACCGTCGCGATCATCGAGACCAGCAGCCTGCGTGCCCGGCGGTGCTCCATCTCGTCGGTCATGTAGTCGGTATGCTTCCACAGCATGCCGTCGTCTTCCTCGTGCAGGCAGATCGCGTTGTCGACCACCACCGGCTCGCCCGAGGTCAGGTTGAACACGCCGTCGAAATAATGGATGTCGCCGCGGCAGTCGCAGCCCAGCTTAAGCGGATTGGCGACCTGGCCGAGCCCGTATTCGCCAACGTCGAAGGCGTTCTTACGATAGTGGTTGAAGGAGGGATCGCCGTAGGGCACGACCATTTCCGCAATCGAGGCGCGCCAGATCAATGGCCGCCAGGGCGCCTTCTCGCCGCCGCGCACCTGGATGTCGTTGAGCACCAGGCCTTCGCGCGGATGGAACTCGACATGGAAGCGCCAGTTGGCCCAGGTGACGACCCGGTCTTCGACGGTGAAGGAGGGGCCGTCGGGCTGGGAGACATCGATCGGTTTCAGGTCGCTGCGCAGGATTTCCGCGATCTCGGGCCTTTCGGCCTGGTAGTTCGACGATGCCATCGGCACGTCGTGGACGGCGTGGTCGATGACCCGCAGGACCTCGACCTTGTTGAGGTCGAACAGCACGTTCAGGCCTTCGACCGGATGGGCGTAGCCGTTATCCGCCGGATCGTTGCGCATATAGACCAGGCAATGGACGAGCCGGCGGCCTTCCTCGTCCTCGAATCCGAAGTTGCCGGCGGAGAAGGGATCGACCTGGATATTCGACAGATCCGTGACGCCGCGCCTTTTCATCGCCGCGATGAAATCGGGATGCTGCGGAACCGTCTCGGCGCAGACCATAAACTCATCGACATTGATCGCCGGGCGCGCTCCCGGCACGCCTGTCGCCATCGCGACCATGCCGCCGACCAGGTCGACGATCAGTTCCGAAACGCTGTTTGCGGCCGTGTCGTAGAGGCTGACATAGGCCTTGCGGTTGTCGCCGGCCTTGCCGGCGGCGATCTCGGCCCGGCAGCGCGCCTTGTCCGGATAATACAGGCGGATCGTTTCGAATTTTGTGGTTTCCGTCCATCCGTCCCAGGCCCGGACAATGGCGCCGGCGGCCTCCATCTCGGCCGGAGTCAATGCATTGAGCGGATGGGCGCCGCGTTCGGTCGCGGGCGTGGTCGTACCGGTATTCGCCATCTGTCTTTTCCTTGCCAAGCGGGTCTGCGCCCGCCATTGATCGTGCGGTTTCTGTCATAGCGCCTCCCGGAATGCCATGCCCATCGAAACGACCGACGTGATGCCGCATACCCATTTCGAGGATTTCGAAGTCGGGCAGGAAATGGAGTACGGACGCGCGGTCGTGACCGCCGAAGAGATTATCCGTTTCGGCCGCGAGTTCGATCCCGAGCCCTTCCATATCGGCGAGGAAGAGGCCAAAGGGACGATGTTCGGCGGCCTGATCGCGAGCGGCATCCACATGGCCGCCATATTGCGGCGCATGCAGGCCGACGGTTTCGCCAACGTCCCTTCACAGGGCTCGCCGGGCTGGGACGAACTGCATTTTTTGGCGCCGACCCGGCCGGGCGACGTGCTGCATGCCCGGACGAGCATCCTGGAGACGCGCGTCTCGAAGAGCCGCCCGACGCTCGGCATCGTGAAGATGCGCCACCTGGTGATCGACGCCAAAGGCGAGGTCAAGACCAGCGTCCTCACCACCGCCTTCTACGACCGGCGCGCGGCGGAGGTTTGAACCCGATAGTCGAAGACCGCCTGCTCAAGCGCCTTTACCGCCGCCAATATTGCATGGCAGGACCGGACCGGAACGGATAGGATGGTGCAGAGACAAGGACCGATAGGAGGGCTCCATGGCGGAGTCTTACACAGTCGACGTTTTCCTCGACAAAGAAGCCGGCGTTTTCGTCGGGACCAGCGCCGACATACCGGGTCTGACCGTTGAGGCCGAGACCCGCGGCGGCCTTATCGAGGCCTTGTTCGAGACCGTGCCTCCGCTCCTGGAAGACAACCTCGGGTTGCCGCAGGACGCGGAAGTCGAAGTCAGGGTGCGGGTCGTGGAAGCTGCGTTTCGTTCGCCGCAGCCAGCGGCCAGTTCGCTCAGCCAGCCCCGTTATGTGCTCGAAAATGTGAAGGCGCCGGCTTACGCCTAGCGGGATATCGGGCGTGGCGACCTACGAACGAGAGGTCAAACGCCTCTTGGTGAAGGCCGGCTGGGAAAGAGTCCGCCAAAGCGCCGGCAGCCACGAACAATGGCAACATCCGGGAAACCGTTCTCCTAAAACGATCACCGTTCCCAGCAAGATAAAGAGCCGGCACACCGCCAACAACATTCTGAAAAGCGCCGGACTCAAGAAAGTCTTCTAGAGCGCGGCGGCCCGGTTATCTTCGGCTTGCCGCACGAGTTGCCGCCCGGCCCGGTCGCATGGCAATCGCAATGTCCATCGGCCCGCGCGGTTGCGT
>FZLR01000052.1 GCA_900197615.1 Rhodospirillaceae bacterium Spongia-Bin9 | reverse complement strand
GGAGAGTGGCGCGTGGCCTTCGCGTTCGACCCCGTCCGCCGCGCCATGCTTCTGGTGGCCGGCGACAAGTCGGGCGGCAGCGAGCGGCGGTTCTACCGCGAATTGATCCGCAAGGCCGACGAACGCTTCGACCGGCACCTTGCCCGGCTCGCCGACAGATAGAGAAGGAGAATCGTCATGGCGCTGGATGTGGAAGACGTGATCGCCGGCCTCGACCCCGAGCGACGGCGCAGGATCGAGGAGCGGGCGGCTGAGCTGATCGCCGAGGAAATGACGTTGCGCGAGCTGCGCAAGGCCCGTCGGCTCACCCAGGCGAGCGTCGCGCGCGAGCTCGGTATCAGCCAGGACGCCATCTCCCGGCTGGAACAGCGCAGCGACTTGCTGCTGTCCACGCTGCGCAAGACCGTCGAGGCGATGGGCGGCAGCCTGTCACTGGTTGCCCGCTTCCCCGACCGCCCTCCGGTCGAGCTTGCCGGCATCGCTGAACACAACGCCCGCGATTGACGTCGGTCCGGTCGGTGCGCGCGGTTCGCATGCTCGCTCGCTGTCTTGCATGAACCGGGCTGAGCGTGGGGCAAGACAAGAGTACCGTGCCCCGCGCTATCGGCCCGCGCCCGCCATGGCGTAGAGTCCGCCGGGTCCGCGCCCGGACGAGGCTCCACCCCGGTCGCGGCATCCCGCGAGGCCGTGGAGGTTCGATGGCGATGACGATGGCGCACCGCAGAGACGATCCGCCGGTGCGGACGGGCCGGGCCCGGCCCGTCCGATGAGCGATGTCCCGAAGCGGGTTCCACCCATCGAGAAGGTGCGGCTGCGCAAGCTCACGACCGCGGACGGAGCGGCGTATGTCGGTGTCGAGCTCGAGTACCGCGTCGACCCGGACGAACCCGTGCGCCTCGCCTTCGGACTGACCCCCGGGGACGCCGTCGAGCTCGGAATGCACCTCAAGCAGCTCGGCGAGAAACTGGAATCCACCGAGCACTGACATGTCGGCCGCTTGCCGGCGGTGGCCATCGCGGGGCGCCGGGCACGCCGCGGATACCCGGGCGCCACATCGGACCCGGCAGGCCGGGCCGGCGGCCCGCGGAGTCCGTGCGCGTCATGCCGAACGTGACTACGGCAGTCAACATGCCGGGCGGCGATGCACGGAGCAGCTTCCGTCCCGCCGGCAAGGACGGCCGTGTCGCTGCCGCGGTTCGCGATCCCGCCCGTCAACCGGCGACGCTCCCGGCCCCCGGATATGCCGCCAGAAGGTCGCCGGCAATGCTGTCCGCCACCCGCACCGCCGATTCCTTCACCGAGGCCTCGGCGAGATGCGCATAGCGCGCGGTGGTCTCCACCTGCGTGTGACCGAGCAGCCGGCCGATCATCGGCAGGGATTCCCCGAGCGCGAGCGCCCTGGAGGCGTAGCTGTGCCGGCAGTCGTGAAGCCGCATGTCCTCCAGTCCGGCGCGCTTGCAGACGATCTCCCAGGGGTCGTTGAGGTTGCGCATCGCCTTGCCCCTGAGCTTCCCCGGTATCACGAACGGATTGCCGCCCCGCCGGGGTGTCCCGCACAGCACCGCCGCCGCCTCCGGCGACAGCGAAATCGTCCGGGGACCCGTTTTCGTCTCGGGTATGCGGAGCTCGTTCGCCTCCAGGTCCACCTGGTCCCAGCGCAGGTTCAGGATCTCGCCCTTGCGGCAGCCGGTCAGCAGCAGCAGCCGGATCGCCGCCACGGCGTGCACCGATACCCCCTTGCATCTTTCCGCCTCGTCCAGCACCCGGCCCAAGCGCCGGAACTCCTCGTCGGTCAGGAACCGCTCCCGCCTGCGCTCCCGGTTCTTCACTACCTGCCGGCACGGATTGCTCGCCTCCGGGATGTCTCCACGGTCCTCGGCGGCGTTGTAGATCCGCGACAGGACGTCGACCACATGGTTCGCCATGACGGGTTTGGCGCTCAGCCTGTGATGAAGCTCCGTCACCTCCTTGTGGTCCACCGCCCGGGCCGGGCGCCGGCCGAGTTCCGGCAGGATGTATTTCGCGACGACCAGCCGGTACATGGACTGCGTCTTCGGCTTGCAGCGCACCGCCACATGCTGCTCGAGCCAGCGCCCGGCCAGCGCGCCCACGCTCGGCCCCCCGGCCGGTTTTGCGGCCATCGGCTCGGGGATCGCCTCCTCGCCCGCCTTGATCCGGGCAACGATCAGCGCGGCGCGGCGCCGGGCCTCCTCCGCGGTGATGACGCCGTGCCGTCCCACCGTCACCCGCCTGGCCGCCCTGCCGCCCGCGCGGGTCTGCGCGATGTAGACCTTCCGCCCCGTGGGATGGACGCGAACCCCGAAGCCCGCCAGCTCGCTGTCCCAGAAGATGGTGTCCTTCTCCACCTTCAGCGCCTCGACCGTCCGCCGCGAAATCTTCTTCGTCCCGAGCCGCGCCATGTCCTCTCCGTCTCCGGTCTCTTCCGGGCGCTACGCCGCCCGGCCTTCCCCGCCGCCGAGAATGTCCGCGCCGATGCTGCCCCCGACCCTGACCGCCGAGGCCTTCTCGGTGTCGCGCGCGAGATGCGCATAGCGCGCGGTCGTCGTCACCTTGCGGTGGCCCAGCAGCTTGCCGATCGTCGGCAGACCCTCGCCGATCGCCAGCGCCCGCGAGGCATACGAATGTCGGCAGTCGTGAATCCGCACGTCCTTCAGCCCGGCGCGGCGGCGCAGGCGCGCCCAGACCTGGTCGAGGTTCTTCAGATGGTCCCCCGGCTTCTGGCCCGCGATCACCCAGGGATTGCCCTCGATGCGCGGAACGCCGGCCAGCACCCATTCCACCGCCGGCGTCAGCGGGATGCGCCGCGCCCCGGTTTTCGACTCGCGGAGCCGGATCTCGCCCGCCGTGCGGTCGATGTCGTCCCACCGGAGCGTGACGATCTCGTTCTTGCGGCACCCGGTCAGCAGCAGCAGACGTATCGCCGCCACCCCCGAGGGAAGAAACCCGCCCTGCGTTTCGGCCTCGTCCAGCACCCGGCCGAGCGTGCGGTATTCCTCGGGCGTCAGGAACCGCTCGCGCCGGGTCTTCGTGTAAGGCCGCACCGAGCGGCACGGATTGCGCCGGGGCGGCGTCATCCCCCACGCCTCGGCGAGCCGGAACATCTTCGAGAGCACGCCGACCGTCTGGTTCGCCTGGGAGGGCTTGTCCCGCATTCCGAAGTGCAGGTCCGACACATGCGAACGCTCCACCGCCGACAGCGCGAGACGGCCAAGCTCGGGCACGATGTAGCGGTCCACAATGCGCCGGAAGGTCTCCACCGTTCCCGGTTGGCAGTTCACCTCGACATGCGCCTTCATGTAGCGTGCCGCCAGGTCCGCGACGGTGGGCTCCGCCTCAGGTGCGGGCGGGAACGGCTCCTCGCCGCGCCGGATGCGGTCGAGCACGCCCGCCGCGTCCTTGCGCGCCTCGTCGGGCGCCATCTCGCCGTGCGCGCCGAGCGTGGCGCGTTTCATGCCGCCGCCCGGTCCCCGCATCTGCACCACGTAGACCTTGCGCCCCGTCGCATACACCCTGACGCCGAAGCCGGTCAGGTCGCGGTCCCAGAACACCGCGTCGCCGCGCTCGACCGTCAGCGCGTCCACCGAGCGCTTGGAAATCCTGATCGCGTTTCGTGCGGGCATCCCGAATCCTGGAATTTTTCGGTCCCGAGGCGTAAACACATAGGAACCGACCGGTGTCGTAATCGAGCCAGTTATAGGCGGTGGCGGGCGGCAGTGCAACCCCTTCCGGTCGGACCGAATATCTCATAGATAGTTGTTATACTGTGATTAATCGTAGTTCAGTCGGTACTGGTCGGCGCTGGGCGGTGGTTAGATTAGGTACACGATATTTGCAGCGGCATTGCCACCTTCTGCGCGTATTCCTTCGGTTGTCGCCCCGGCCTCCGTTTCATTGCGGTCGACGATCAGGACCGATGCGCCTTCCCGCGCCAGACGGCGGGCGGTCTCGCGGCCGATACCGCTCGCGCCGCCGGTAACAACGGCCACCCTTTCGTCGAATCTGGCATGGGTCACAGGTCCGCGACCCTATCTGAGATCGGCATTCTGCGCCGAGTTCCGGTCGCTTCCGTGAACTTCGAAGTATCGGTTCGAGGCATTTTCCTGGCTGGTATAGAGGCCGTCATAATTTGGCGCCACGGGCAGGGGCAGGCGTACGGGGAGCGCTTCCAGACGCGGTTGCACGGCAAGATCGCCGCGTACGATTGTTTCCCTGAACGAGTCGATCGAAATCCCGCCGGTGAGCGGCCAGGCGTCGGTGGCGCCATACTGGTAGATGAGCAGCCGGCGGGAACGTGCCGATGTATTCAGCGCGGAGCCGTGGATCGTGCGCACATGATGAAACGAGACCGTGCCCGCCTTGCCGGTGAGCGGCACGGCCTTGTCGTAGTCCAGCGGATCGCGCACCGGATCGATCGCCGAGCAGAAAACGCCGTTGGAATGATGGGAATAGACCGGGCCGCGATGCGAACCCGGTATCATCAGGAGGGGGCCGTTTTCGAGTTCGACATCGTCCAGGGGGATGGAGACCGACAGCAAATCGTCATTGGTATGGGGGTATCCAGCCCAGTCCTGATGCCATTCCACCGGCGACCCGTATTCCGCCGCCTTTATGTTGATCTTGCCGTTGGGATGGGTGAGGCGGATGCCGTTGCCGATCAATTGCTCGACGATATCCAGAATAGTAGAGGAGCGCGCCAGCCGATCGAACGCTTCATGCTGAAAGATCGGTTTTTTCAGCCTCCTTACGCGAGGATTACCCGGACTGTGCGATGGTTCGAGGTCGTAATAGTCGTCGCCTCTCTCAAGGTTTGCCGCTTTGGCCACAAGTTCGTCAACAATTTCCGAGAGACGATTTGTTTCTTCTTTCGACAGCAAATCGTCGATGACAACATATCCGTGTTCCTCGTAAAGCTCAAATTCTTCGTCGGTCAACAGCCGGCCTGGCCGATTCATCGCGGACCTCAATTCTGTGGATTGCCGTTTCGCAAATTTCCCAATTTGGCGGATTGCTGTCAATTGGGGTTCCCTGACGATCTACCGCGCACCCGGGGCGCCCACCCGTATACCTTCGCGCAGGCCCCGCCCATCAGGACTGCCCGTTCGCTTTCGGTGAGACGGTCTGTCAGCTGGAATGGGTCGACGCCCTGCGCATAGGAAAGGTGTGCGGCCGTCCGGGTCCAGTCGGTTCCCCAGAGGCAGCGCTCGATGCCCCAGGCGTCGAAGATGCGCGCCAGCGGATCCCAGATATCGGGGTAGGGGTAGCCGGCATGGGAAAGGGTGCACGCGCCGCTGATCTTGATGACCGCATTCTCGCGCCTGGCAAGCTCGAGCACTTTGGGCAATTCGGCGAAAGGCTCCGGCGGGGCCGGCGGCGCGTGGGGCTGCAGGAGGCCCATATGGTCGAGAATGAAGAAAGTTCCGGGGTAACGGTCGATCAGGGCCATGCCGGCGTCCAGCCGGCCCCAGCACAGCAGGTTGACCGGAAGGCCGAGCCGCGCGGACTCGCGCACGATAACGGCAAAACCCGGATCGTCGGGGCCACGGCTGCTTTCGTGGTTCATCAGAATCCGCGTGCCGACCGTTCCGTCGGTTTCCTTCCACGCCGCAATGGTTTCGGCAGCCGCCGGGTCCGACGGATCGACCGGTTTGACGAGCGCAAACCGGCCGGGATGGGCGTTTCGCACCTCTACGGCATAGCTTGCGTCATACCGGTAGATCGAAAAGGCGGAGATGAGAATGGCGCCGTCGACGCCGACGGCATCCATGGCCGCCACCATCTCATCGCCGGTGACATGCGCAGGCCAGTTCGGCGCTCCGGCCCATGGGCGGTCAGGCGTGTCGGCGGCATAGGCGTGAACCTGGGCGTCGATGATCGGCGTCGGCATTCGGTGAGCGCTTCCCCGTCGTTTCGCTAACCGGTCGAGGCCGTTCTTGCCGCCGATTTCTGCCAGACGATCAGTGCGGCCAGAACCGCAAGGCCAAAAACGTCCGCGATCATGCTGCCGTAAATGAAGGTCAGTCCGACAATCAGTATGCCGATGCGAATGACGACTGGCAGCCGGGTCAGGTAATGTCCGCCGAAACCGATCGCAAATAGAATCGATGCTGCGAAACCTACCAGTACAATCCAGGCAATTTCAAAAGTTGTACCCCTTAACAAGACTTCGGGCCTGAAGATAAACATGAACGGCAGGATGTATTTCATCGCTGCCAGTTTCATTGAGTTGAGCGCGATCGGCCACCAATGCGTCTTCGTGATGACCGATGCAGTAAAGACCGCCGTGCACAGGGGAGGAGTCAGCGCCGATAACAGAGCACCGTAGAAGACGAAGAAGTGAGCGGGCAGCGCCGGCACCCCGAGATCGACCAGCGCCGGGACGACGACCGCCGCCGCAACCAGATAGGCCGCGGTCGTCGGCATACCCATGCCCAGGATCAGGGCGACCACCAGCGCCAGGCTGACCGCCGCCAGCAGGCCGCCATGCGCGCCCAGGCCGATCACCGCCTCGCCCAGCTTGATCCCGATACCGGTGAACGACACCAGGAACAGGGTGATCTGAGCGCAGATCAGCAGCGAGACGATGGTCACGATGCCGTGCGCTGCTGTCCGGACGCCATTCAGGAACATCGCGAAGAGATTTTTGAGTGTTTCGCCGGAGGTCAGGCCGGTGACCAGGAACAGGACCAGGTTCGTACAGATCGCGTAGAAGGCGGACAATTCCGCGGTCCGGCCGCTGAACAGCGACCCGAGCAGGACGACGATCGTCACAGCCAGCGGTCCGACCTTCTTCCAGGTCAATACAGTTGAAATCTTCGGAATGTCTTCGGCTTTGAAAGGACGAAGATCGATCTTGCGCGCCTCGACGTCGATGCTGAACCAGATACAGACATAGAAGAACAGCGCCGGGATGATCGCCGCATAGACGATGTCCAGGTAGGGAACGCTCAGAATTTCGGCCATCACGAACGCGCCGGCCCCCATGATCGGCGGCGTGATCTGCCCGCCGCTCGATGCCGAGGCCTCGACGGCGCCGGCGAACTGCGGGCGATAGCCGAGCCGACGCATTGCCGGGATCGTGAAATTTCCTGTCGTCGCGACGTTAGCGACCGCAGCGCCGTTCAGGGTGCCGAACATGGCGCTCGACAGGGTAGCGACCTTCGCCGCGCCGCCGGGCGAACGCCCCGCCACGATGATGGAGATATCCATGAAGCTCTGGGCCGCGCCCGTCACCAGCAGGAACGCGCCGAAGATAATGAATATGGCGATCAGGCTGGCCGACAGGCTCGTTACCATCCCCCATATGCCAAGTTCGCTCAGGTATATGTTTTCGAGCACATACTGAGGCGAAAACGGCGCGTGGCCCCAACTGCCGGGAATCAGGTGCCCGAACAGCGCGTAGAGGATCATCGCGACGGCCAGAAGCGGCAGGAACGGGCCGGTCGTCCGCCGGGCGCCCTCCAGGATGATCAGGACCAGGGCGATGCCCAGAACGAAATCGTGAAACTCGGCGACGACGCCCAAATCGTCCGAAATCGCTTCCTCATTGAACAGGATGTACAGGGACGAGACGACGGCCACCAGCATGGCGACGCCGCTGAAAACGCGGATGAACAGTGATACCGGCCCGGTGCGGCGATCCCTCAGTCCGTCGAAATGCAGATAGGTCAGCAGCAGGCCGAGCGCCACGTGAACCGATCGCTGAACCAGCGGCTGGAACTGGCCGAAGCCGGCCGTGTAAATGTGGAAGGCGACCAGCGCCAGGGCGAGGAACATCACGACCCCCTCGCGCCCGGTGAGGCGGAGTGGGGCCGAGTCTTCAGCCCCGGCGCGGGTCATGGATTTCGATTATAATTTCGCCGGCCGAATCACTTCATTTCCGGCGGGATCAGGTGGGCAGGAACCTTGCCGCCCTGGGACCGGTAGAATTCCACCGCGGCCTTGTGCAGGGGAACCTTGGCCAGTTTCAGGGTGTCCCGCGTGATGTCGACATCCTTGAACGTCGAGAAGGCGGCCTCCTGAATCTTCCGGCCCTTGGCGATGCCGGACAGAATCGCCTTCACCTGCCCGTCGTTGAGGCCGGTATCGGTTGTGAACACGCCGATCATCTGCAGCGGCATCAGCGTGGCCGGAAAGCCCTTGATCTCGTTGTCCTTGAACTGGCGGAAAGCGATATAGGGGAACTTTGCCTGGACTGCCTTCTTTTGCGTTTCGGTGAAGCTCAGTAGCTTGATCTTCGTAAACGCCATCAATTCGAGGGTCGAACCGTCGAGGACGGTCGCGCCGCCGGCCTTGGCATAGCCGATCGAACGCTTGTCCTTAACCGCCGCGATCGCGTCGTTCAGGCTGGCCCGAAGATAGTTCGGCTTGATCTTGAGGACTTCGAGCATCTGGATGACCAGCTGCTCTGTCGCGGACCCCCGCTGGCCGGACGTGAAGGTCTTGCCCGCCAGGTCGGCCAGCTTGTCGATGCCGGAATCCGCCCGCACGACCCAGGCCTGCATCGAGGGCGAATAGACCCACAGGGTCCGCAGCTTCGGAAAAGCCTTGCCTTTGAACTTCCCGAGCCCCTTCCACATCTGGTAGACGCTCGCAAAGGCGGCGATGCCCATATCGATCTGGCCGCGCCGTACCTTGTTGAGGTTGTCGCCGCCGCCCTTGGTCGAAACGGCGGTCACGTCGACCGCTTTGCCCGAATGGGTGTTAATCGCCTTCGCTGCGGCGACCCCGTACGCATAGTGGCTCGACTTTGTCTGGCTTGTGCCGAACGACAGCCTGTCTGCCGCCACGGCGCTTCCGGCGGTCGTTGCGGCGTACAGAACGACGGCGCATCCACCCAAGGCATTCTTTCGCCAGCTATTCAACATTGGACCTTTCCTCCTTCGGTCGTTGGTTGGCACTCTACTCCCGTTTTTCCTCGCTTCTCAGATCGGAAAATTCTTTTAGCTAACGCTGTATCGCTCGAGGATCTCCTCGTTGATGTCTATGCCGATGCCAGCACGATCGGCTCTGGGCGCGTGCAGGAATCCGTCCTCGAAGATGTCGTAGGGCTCCTTGAGCAGGTCATGGCGGAGTGGGTTGCGGTCGTCCTTCGACCAGTCCGAGCGCATGACTTCGAAAGTCAGCAGATTCGGCAGTGCCGTTGCGATGTGCAGCGAGACGGCCAGGCACAGGGCCGAGCAGCTTCCCGTATGCGGCGCATAGGGGATGTGAAACGCCTGGCTCATATGCGCGATCCTGGCGATCTCCGTCAGGCCGCCGACGCGGGACGGATTGGGCTGGACGATGTCGACGCACCGCTCGGCGAACATGTTGGCGAAATCGAACCGGGTAAACGAACTCTCGCCCCACGCGATCGCCATGTCGAGATGGTCCGCCAGATACTTGTACCCATACATGTTGTCCGGGCTGATCGGCTCCTCGAACCAGTAGATGTCGTATTTCTCCAGTTCCCGGCCCACCCGAAGCGCCAGCTTGTAATCCTCGTGGTAGCCGCAATTGGCGTCCACGGTGAGGGTGATCTCGTCGCCAACGGCCGTGCGGATGTCTTCGACCAGTTTGATATCCCTGACGTAGCCCGCCGGATTCTTGCCCAACTTGATCTTCATCGACTTGAAGCCGAGGTCCATGAATTCCCGGGCGGTGTCGAGCACGATGCTCTTTTCGCGCATCCTCAGGCTGGACGCGTAGGACGGGATCAGGTCGCGCTGGCGCCCGCCGAGGAACATGTACAGAGGCTGCCCAAAGGCCTGGGCACGCAGGTCCCACAAGGCAATGTCGATGCCGCTCAGGGCCTCGATGAAGAAGCCGCGGTTGTGCCCGCGGTTCATCATCGTCGCATACATGACTTCCCAAGTGTGCTCGGGCTGCAGCGGGTCTGAGCCGACGACCAGCGGGCTCAGCTCCTCGATGATCTTCTTGAGCGCTGCCGGCGCAAACCGGGTCATGCATTCGCCATACCCGATGAGGCCATCGTCGGTCGTAAGCCGCACGATTGTGGCCCGATAGCCACCGAATACGATGTCCTGCACCTTTTCGGCGTAAGGGATGCTTACCGGTGCATCGATCGCCTTCGACAGGGGAACGAAAAGCGGGAAAACTTCGACCTTGGAGACCTTCACGGTTGCTGCATTTTTTTTCGATTCAGCCGGATATTCTCGCAAAATGCAACTGCATCAGGCATCCCAGCGAAAGAAAGTAATGCTGGAACAGATACTTAGACCAATACAGAGGCATTCCCTCTTGTCTAGCCCGAAGCCGATCCGGTTATCAAGACTGTTTGCGGGCGAACGCAAGCGCGCATCGAAGCCATGCGACGGGGTGGGTAGACCCGCGTTCAATCCCCGAACAGCCGCCGGACCGCTTCCGCCGGATCGGCCGCGCCGGCCCGGACCTGTTCGAGCAGGGCGCGCCGTTCGGCCTCCGGCAGGGCTTTCAGCCGATCGCGGACAAGCGCGCCCGCCATGTTGGCGAGGCGGTCGACCGCCTGACGCTCGGCCCGGGCGGTCCGTTCCTCCGGGGTGATCGCCCCGGCCATTCGCCAGGCGGCATCGACCAACCCGGCGACCGCTTCGCCGGTCGTGGCGACCGTGCTGATGACCGGCGTCTCGCGCCGCCGGGCGCTGCGCAGGGAAAGCATCGATTCGAGCTGCTGGGCGGTTGCGTCGGCGCCGGGCAGGTCCGCCTTGTTGACCGCCAGGATATCCGCGACCTCCAGGATGCCGGCCTTGATCGCCTGCAAATCGTCGCCAAGGCCGGGCGCGCTGATGACGACGGTAACGTCGGCGACCTGCGCGACCTCCACTTCCGACTGGCCGGCGCCCACGGTCTCGAGCAGGACAATATCGAAGCCCGCCGCGTTCAGCACGTCGATCGACGCCTGAATATTCAGCGCGAGGCCGCCGAGATGGCCGCGCGCGGCGATCGAGCGGATGAAGACATCGGGATCGGAGCCGTGCTCGCCCATGCGCGCCCGGTCGCCGAGAATGGCGCCGCCGCTCTTCGGGCTCGACGGATCGACCGCCAGCGCCGCCACCCGCATGTCCCGTTCGCGCAGCGTGCGGATCACGGCGCTGATCAGGGTGGACTTGCCGGAGCCTGGCGGTCCGGTCAGGCCGACGACCGGGGTGTCGCGCCGGTCTCCCTCCAGCGCCTGCAACAGCCTGCGGGCCTCCTCGCCGCCGATATCGGCCAGCGTGAGCGCCCGGGCCAGCGCCCGCGTTTCGCCCCGGCGCAGGCGGTCGGCGAGGTCCGCGATGTCGGTCCCGGAGGAGGCCGGTCGTTGCGGATCGGGTCGCGTCGTCACCAGCCGGGCATCCCTTCAGGCCCCACGGCTTCGACAAGCGCGCCGTCACGCGCAAGGTCGACGGCGGCCTCGATGTCCGGCGCCATATATCGGTCTTCTTCCAGTGGCGGTACGACGGCGCGCAGCCGTGCGACCGCTTCGGCGAGGCGGGCGCTCGTATTCAGGGGCCGGCGGAAGCCGATGCCCTGGGCGGCGGCCAGCCATTCGATAGCGACGATCTTGGCCAGATTGTCGTTCATCTCGGCCAGCCGGCGCGCGCCGTGGGTGGCCATGGAGACATGGTCTTCCTGGTTGGCGCAGGTGGTCAGGCTGTCGATGCTGGCCGGCGCTGCGCGCTGTTTGTTCTCGGCCGCCAGCGCCGCTGCGGTGATTTCGGCCGCCATGAAACCGCTGTTGACGCCGGGCTCGGGAGTCAGGAACGCCGGCAGTTCGCTCATCGATGGATCGACGAGCAGGGCGATCCGCCGTTCCGTCAAGGCGCCGACCTCGCTGACCGCGAGCGCGATCTGGTCGGCGGCGAAGGCGACCGGTTCCGCATGGAAATTGCCGCCGGACAGGATTTCGCCGCGTTCCGTCAGGACGAGCGGATTGTCGGTCGCCGCGGCCGCCTCGATGGCCAGGACCGAGCCGGCCTGGCGCAGCAGGGTGAGGCAGGCGCCCATGACCTGCGGCTGGCAACGCACGGAGTAGGGGTCCTGCACCCGGGTGCAATCGATATGAGAGGCGCGGATTTCGCTGCCGGCGAGCAGCGCCCGCAGCGCCGCCGCCACGTCGATCTGGCCCGGATGGCCGCGCAACGCGTTGATCGCGGGATCGAATGGCGTGTCGGAGCCCAGGATGGCGTCGACCGAAAGGGCGCCGGTCACCAGCGCCGCGCGCAGCAGCCGCTTGGCGTCGAACAGACCGGCCAGCGCCAGCGCGGTCGAGCACTGGGTGCCGTTGATCATCGCCAGGCCTTCTTTGGCGCGCAGGGCAACGGGCGCGATCCCGGCCGCCTGCATCGCCGCGCCGCCGGGCAGGCGTTCGCCGCGATAGTTGGCCCGGCCCTCGCCGATCATGACGGCCGTCAGATGGGCAAGCGGCGCCAGGTCGCCGGAGGCGCCGACCGAACCCTGCGCCGGCACGGCCGGCGTCACGCCCGCCGCCAGCATCCGCTCGAGGGTTTCGACGATGGCCCATTGCACGCCGGACGCGCCGCGGCCGAGGCTCAGCAGCTTCAGGGTCATCGTCAGGCGGACGATCCGTTCGGGCAGGTCGGGCCCGACGCCGGCATTGTGGGACAGGATCAGATTGCGCTGCAGTTGTGCGGTCTGTTCCGGCGAAATGCGGGTGCTGGCCAGTTTGCCGAAACCGGTGTTTACGCCGTAGACCGCCGCGTCGCCCGCAGCCGCCCGCGCGACGACCGCTTCCGCGCGCGCCATGTCCGCCCGGCAGGCCCGGTCGAGCAGGACCGGCGGGCTCTCGCGATACAGCGCTTCCAGGGCCGGCAGCGAAATCGATCCGGGCGTCAGGGTAACCGGTTCGGGCATCATAGATCCTGTATCAGTTCGGTCATGACGCTTCGGTAGCGCGCGCCGATCGTGTCCTCGCCGGGATGGCGACCGTTCTCGACGACCCGCCGCCCGCCAACCCGGACCTCCCTAAGCGCCGGACCGGCGTTTGTGAAGACCCAGGCGTCGAGCAGCGTTTCCGGGCCGTGCGCCGCTAGCGCCGGATGGTCAGGGTCGAGCACCAGCAGATCGGCGACCCGGCCTTCCGCCAGCGTGCCGCAGGGCTGGCCCATCGCCCGCGCACCGCCGTCGGCCGCGCCCTGCCACAGCGAAGCGCCCAGAGACAGGGGTGGAGCTTTGAATTTCGCCGGGCCGGGCAACGCTTCGGCTGCGACCAGCCGGCGTTTCAGGACCAGCCGCTGGGCATATTCCAGCCAGCGCAATTCCTCGCGTGGGTCGAGCGAGACGTTGCTGTCGCTACCGATGCCGAACGCGCCCTTCGCCGCGAGCCATTCGGGCAGCGCGAAGACGCCGTCGCCCAGATTAGCCTCGGTGGTCGGGCACAGGCCCGCTACGGCGTAGGACGCGGCGGCGCTCCGGGTTTCCTCGGCGGTCATATGGGTGGCGTGCACCAAGGTCCAGCGGCCGTCGACCGGGACACCGTCGAGCAGCCATTCGACCGGCCGCAGCCCGGACCAGGCGAGGCATTCGGCGACTTCCCGTTCCTGCTCGGCAATGTGAATGTGAACCGGGCCTTCGGGGCACAGGGCGTCATAAGCCGCCAGCGCGTCCGCCATATCTGCCGGCAGGACGGCGCGCAGGCTGTGCAGGGCCGCACCGGCGGTCTGCGTCGGGGATGCCCCGGCAAGCGCGGCGATGACGGCGGCCCATTCGTCGATCTCCAGCCGGAAGCGCTGCTGGGCAGAGGCGAGGGGTGCGCCGCCGAAGCCGCCTTCCCTGTAGAGCACTGGCAGCACTGTCAGGCGAATGCCCGCTGCGTCTGCCCCTGCCGCGACGCGCCGGGCCAGTTCCGCCACATCGCTGTAGCGGCCGCCATCCGGCGGATTGTGGAGATAGTGGAATTCCGCGACGCCGGTATAACCGGCCTTGAGCATCTCGACATAGAGCTGCGCCGCAATCGCCTCGACCTGTTCCGGCGACAGGCGGCCGACGAAGCTGTACATGGTCTGCCGCCACGACCAGAAATCGCTGCGCCCAGTGCCGCCTCCGCGTTCGGTCAGCCCGGCCATGGCGCGCTGGAAGGCGTGGCTGTGCAGGTTCGGCATGCCGGGGATGACCGGGCCGGGAAGCTGTGTGTGCCCGGCGGCCGGTACGCCGGTCTCGATACGCCGGATCGTGCCGGAATCGTCCAGATGCAGCAGGACGCTCTCCGCCCAGCCGGACGGCAACAGGCACAGCGGGCACCAGAGACTCGCCGGCGCGCCGGTCACGACAGGTCCGCCTTTGCAGGCCGGACGAATGGGGCAGCAATTTTCCTGCCCCGGAGATACATTGACGGGGTTTTGAGCGCCCCTGTCGAACGCGAGGCCCGATCATGACTGCCTGGGACAGCCTTTGGACCAACGCCCGGATCGCCACGATGGCGGCGGTCTCCGACGATCCCTATGGCGCGATCGAAGACGGCGTAATCGCCGTGGCGGGCGGCGAAATCGCCTGGATCGGCGCGGCGGCGGACCTGGACCGGGCGCAGGTGCAGGGCGTTCCGGCGCACGACGCCGGCGGCGCCTGGATCGTGCCGGGGCTGATCGACTGCCACACCCATGCCGTGTACGGCGGCAACCGCGCGGCGGAATTCGAACAGCGGCTGAACGGCGCGACTTATGCCGAGGTCGCGCAGGCCGGAGGCGGTATCGTCTCGACCGTGCGTGCGACCCGGCAGGCTTCGGTCGACGAGCTGGTCGAAAGCGCCCTGCCGCGGCTCCGCGCGATCCTGGGCGAGGGCGTGACCACTATCGAGATCAAGTCCGGCTACGGCCTCGATACGGCGACAGAGCGCCGGATGCTTCAGGCGGCGCGGCGGATTCCCGACCACTTGCCGGTCGACGTCGAGACGACCTTCCTCGGCGCCCATGCCCTGCCGCCGGAGTTCGCCGGCGATGCCGACGGCTATATCGACCTGGTGTGCCGGGAGATGATCCCGGCAGTCGCCGAAGCCGGCGAGGCCGATGCAGTCGACGCCTTCTGCGAATCCATCGGTTTTACGCGAGCCCAGACCGAGCGGGTGTTCCGCGCAGCGCACGATTGCGATTTGCCGGTCAAGCTCCATGCCGAGCAGCTGAGCGATCTGGGCGGCGCGGCGCTGGTCGCGGAATACGGCGGCCTGTCGGCCGACCATTTGGAATATGCCAGCGAAGACGGCGTCCGCGCCCTGGCCGAAGCCGGGACGGTGGCGGTGCTGCTGCCCGGCGCTTTTTACTATCTGCGCGAGACTCAATTGCCGCCGGTCGACCTGTTCCGCGCGCATGGCGTCGGCATGGCGCTGTCGACCGACTGCAACCCGGGCAGTTCTCCGGTTACGTCCCTGCTGCTGATGCTGAACATGGCTTGCACCCTGTTCCGCCTGACCCCGGCCGAGGCGCTCGCCGGCGCGACCCGAGAGGCGGCGCGCGCCCTCGGCCGGCAGGACCGGATCGGCACCTTGGAGCCGGGCAAGGCGGCGGACTTCGCCCTGTGGGATATCGGCAGCCCCGGCGAACTCGCTTATCCCGCCGGCTTCAACCCGTGCCGCGCGGTCGTGAAGAACGGGGTGACGGTGGCGGGCTGAGCCCGGTTTGGCGCCGGCCCCCTTCGACAAGCTCAGGGCAGGCTTTCGATACGGCGATTCGACGAATTCAGGGCAGGCCCGCCCTTCGATACGCCGCTCTTGGCGGCTACTCAGGGTGAGGGAACGATTAGCAAAATCCCTCATCCCGAGTAGGCGCGCCGGCGCCGTTTCGAGGGGCGCCCGTCGCGAACCGGCCCACCGCCGCCGCGCAACCGCCCCACTACCCCCGCTCCCCGGCCCAGGCGAGCGCCGCTTCCAGCATGCGGCGGAGCGACGGCCGGACCTTTCCCGCCTTGTCCGGCAGATAGTGCCACGGCTCCTGCTCGTCGCAGTAGGTCGCCATGGACAGTTCGAGCTGGAAGGCATGGATGCGGTTTTCCGGGTCGCCGTACTGGCGGGTGATGAAGCCGCCCTTGAAGCGGCCGTCGACGACCAGGCTGTAGTTCTCGTCCTCGCCCAGCGCTTCGGCCAGCTCCAGCCGCAGGGCGGCATCGCAGGCGCCGCCGGCGGCGCTGCCCAGATTGAAGTCCGGCAGCGTGCCCTCGAACAAGCGCGGCACTTCGGAAACGATGGAGTGGCAGTCGAACAGGATGGCGATGCCGTGCTTGCGGTGGATCGAGGCAAGTTCCCGTTCGAGCCTCTGGTGGTAGGGCAACCAGAAGGTGCGCAACCGCCCGGTTCTCTCGTCATCGCCGGGTTCCTCGCTGGGTTCCTCGCCGGGGCGGTAAAGCGGCGCACCGGCAAAATCCTGCCCCGGTATCACGCCGGTCGATGGCCGGCCGGGATAGAGCGGCGCGTCGTCCGGCGGCCGGTTCAGGTCCACGACATAGCGCGACCAGACCGCCTGCAGCGTCGGGATGCCGAGCTCGTTGGCGAAATCGTAGAGCCGGTCGAGATGCCAGTCCGTATCGGGCCGCGCCAGCGCGCGTTCGGTCATGCGCGCTTCGATGGCCGCCGGGATGGCCGTCCCGACATGGGGAATGCTCATCAGCAGCGGCGCATCTCCCGGTACGAATCTATAGGGCGCGAAGCGATAGGGATTCATGCGCTCCACAGCAGTGGGAAATCGTCGCCGGCGAGCGGCTCGCCGACCTCGAGGCCGAGATCCGGGAAGGGCGGCGAGTGCACGCCCTTCTCGGCGTAGACGGCATCCTCGCCGACGAATCGGATCGAGAAGGCGCGCCGCCGGTTCACCGAGTTGTTGGCCGGCGCGCCGTGTACCGTCCAGTAGGTGAAGGCGACCGCGTCGCCCGGTTCCATGGCCCAGCCGCGAATGTCGTAATCGGCGCGGTTGGCGGCGATATCGGGGATCCGCTCGCGGGTATCGCCGGGGGTGAGCGAGGTGCCATTGAAGCGTTCGGGCCGGAATTCGTGGCCCCACCGGTGCGACCCGGCGACATATTCGATCGCGCAGTCCCGCGCCACCGGATCGAGGGCGATCCACAGGCTGCAATTCATCCTGCCCTCGACGCAGTAATAGGGCATATCGTGGTGCCACGGCGTCACGACAGACGACCCCGGTTCCTTCACCAGGATATGCTCGTGGAACAGGCATGCGGTTTTCGAGCGCATCAGGCGACCGGCGACCGCCGCGGCCGGCGATTCGGTCACGAATCGGTTGTATTCCGGGATCTTGTCCCAGTTGCAGAAATCCTGGAAGAAGGCGGCGCTGCCGTCGTCCGGCTGAACGCTGCGCTCGCGCCAGCTCGGCGAGGCGAAGTTGATTTCCATGCCGCGCCGCAACTCGTCCACCCAGTCGGCGAAGGCGCTGCGGAGCAGGAGCACACCGTCGCGCTCGAACTCGTCCACCTGCCGGTCGGTGACGGTTGGGCGGTCGGCGGCCATGTCATCCTCCTCCTGCTCGCGGTAAGCGTCGCGTAGCGCTGCTTTCCCGGTCCGGTCAACGCAATTCTACATGGCTCTTGACTTGTATATATAACTTGCTTTCCACTGCCAAGATGCCCCGGCAACGGGCCGGCGGCATTGTCCGGCGAAGGGCGGACCGGCAAGCGCCGGTTCGCCGAAGGGAGGAATGCAATGACGTCCTGGAAGTTCAGCATTGCCGCCGTTGCGGCCGTCGCGCTGACGGCATCCGCAGCCTCGGCAGACACCATCAAGATCGGGTTCAACACGCCCCAGACGGGCTTTGCGGCAGCCGACGGCAAATCGGTCCTGACCGGCGCGCAGATTGCCATCGATACGGTGAACGCCGCCGGCGGCGTCAACGGCAAGAAGCTCGAACTGATCGTCTACGACGACCAGGCCAAGCCCAAATTCGCCGTGCCGATCGCGACCAAGCTGATCCAGCAGGACAAGGTTGCGATGGGCATTTCCGGCAGCTATTCGGCGCCGACCCGCGCGTCGGCCGGCGTCTACCAGAATGCCAAGGTGCCTTACGTCTCGGCCTTTGCCGTCCACCCGGACATCACCCGGGCCGGCAACTATGTGTTCCGCACCGGAATCCTGGGCAGCGTGCTCGGCAAGGCGGCGGCCAAGCTGGTCGGCGAAAAGCTGGGCAAGAAGCGCGTCGTCATCACCATCATGAAGAACGACTACGGCAAGGCGCTCGCCGCCGGCTTCAAGTCGGTGATGGCCAACTACGGCATCCAGGTCGTCAAGGAATACCAGTATTCCCTGCGCGACCGGCAGTTCGGCCCGATCGTCTCTTCGATCAAGGGCGACAATCCCGACGCCATTTTCGACACCGGCTACTGGTTCGTCGCCGCACCCTTCGTCAGCCAGCTGCGCGCCGGCGGCGTCAAGGCGGTCGTTGTGGCCCAGGAAGGCTATGACGGCGTCAAGTTCATCGAGATTGCCAAGAAGGCGGCCGAGGGTGTCATCATCGTCACCGCGCTGGACCGGGACAGCAAGGATCCCGCGGTCCGCAAGTTCATGACCGAGTTCAAGAAGCGCACCGGCTACGGCGCGGACATGGTCGGCGCCTCGGGCCACGCCGCCGTGATGGTCGCCGCCGCGGCGCTCAAGAAGGCCGGCTCGACCGACCGGGCGGCAATCCGCGACGCGCTGGCCACGATCAAGGTCGATGCGATCACCGGCACGCTGTCCTTCAACAAGCTGGGCGAAGTCCAGAAGTCGCTCAAGGTCCAGGAGGTCCGGGGCGGCGGCTGGCACTATCACTCGGAGATCACGGACGCCAAGCTGCTGACTCCGCCGGACAAGTAGGCCCTGTATCGACAATGGGCCCGGGCGGCGCCTCGCGTCCGTGGGCGCCGGCCGGTCCCGCGCGACCCGAAATCGCCTGATCCGTCGAGACGCGACCTGAAACGCGAGCGGGATCTTCTGCGTTGAACTATTCCGATCTTCTGGTCCAGGGGCTGGTCGAAGGCTGCATCTATGCCCTGATCGCCGTCGGCCTGACGCTGGTCTACGGCCTGCTCCGCATCCTGCATATCGCCCATGCCGGCATTTTCACGCTCGGCGCCTATGTCGGCCTGCTGCTGACCAACGAGACCGGAAGTTTCGCCGCCGCCTTCGTTATCACCGTCGTGGCAGTCGGCTTCTTCGGAATGGCCTTTTACCGGCTGTTCTACGAGCCGCTTCTCGACAAGCCGCCCCATGTCGCGCTGATCGCCTCGATCGGCCTGTTCGTGGCGATGGAAGAGATCTACCGGATCGTCTTCGGGGCGACGAGCATCTCCTTCCTGGCGCCGCCGCTGAAAGAGACGGTTGAGGTTGCCGGCGTCCGGCTGGAGGAGGGACGGATCGTCGTCGTCATCCTGGCCGTTGTCCTGATCGGAGGGCTTGCCGTGCTGGCAGGGCGGACGCGCATCGGCATCGCCTGGCGGGCTACGGTTTCGGATGCCGCGATGGCCGAATCCTTCGGCATCGATCTGGCGCGGGTGCGCTACATCAACTTCTTCGTCGCCTCGGCCCTTGCCGCCGCCGCCGGCATCATGGTGGCGTTGCTGCTCAACCAGGTGATCCCGACCATGGGCGGCGTGCCGGCCTACAAGGCGCTGGCCATTATCGTTCTGGGCGGGCTGGGCAACGTCAAGGGAACCCTGATCGCCGCGCTGGCGCTGGGCGTGATCGAATCCTTCGGCACCATCTATCTCGACGATGTACTGGACCGCGACGCCATCGCCTTCGCCTTCCTGATCGCGGTCCTGATGATCCGGCCTCAGGGCCTGTTCAGCCGGCGGTGAGGGGAGCGCGATCCGGCATGTACGAAATCTCGCTTCTGACCGTGATGTGCTTCAGCGTGATCTTCGCGCTGAGCCTCAACCTGATCACCGGCTTCTGCGGCCAGATCAGCCTGGGCCACGCCGCCTTCTACGGTATCGGCGCCTACACGGCCGCCCTGTTCACGACCGATGGCGGCTCGTTTTGGCTCGCCTTGCCGCTCGCCATGGCGGTCGCCGGATTTTTCGGCTTCATCGTCGGCTTCGCGTCGCTCAGGGTGCGCCACGATTTCCTGGCGATCACGACCATGGGCGTGGGTTTCCTGTTCACGGGATTCGTGCGCCAGCAGGAGTTTCTGGGCGGCGAGGAAGGCATTGCCGGGATCCCGGATCCGGGCATCGGACAGATCCCCTACATGCTCCTGTGCGCCGTTCTCGCAGCTGCGGTCATCGCCTTCAGCCTCTACGTCAAGCGGTCCTGGATGGGCCACGCCTTCGACGCCATCGCGACCGACGAGGACACGGCCCGGACGCTGGGCATCGACGTGGCGCGCTACAAGCTGACGGCCTTCGTGTTCGGCACGGCGCTGGCAGGGCTCGCGGGCGCCCTGTTCGCCCACTATGTCAAATTCGTCGAGGTCGAAAGCTTCGATTTCATCGAATCCATCTCGGTGCTCGCCATGGTGATCGTCGGCGGCATCGGATCGGTCTGGGGCGTCGTCGTGGCGGCCGCCTTCCTGAGCGTGATGCCGCTGCTTCTCCAAGTCTTCGCCGATTTCAAGCTGCTGTTCTACGGCGTTCTTCTCTTCGCCGTCATGTATTTCGCGCCCGGCGGCATCGACAGCCTGATGCGCATGCTGTGGCGGCGGATTTCGGGCCGGCGGACGGCGGGGTAGGGCGACGGCGATGGATGCTTTGCTCTCCATTACCGGCGTCACGGTGCGTTTCGGCGGCGTCGATGCGCTCACCGAAGTCGGTTTCGAGGTGCCCGAAGGCGCATTGCTCGGTCTGATCGGCCCGAACGGCGCCGGCAAGACGACGATGCTGCGCGCGGTCACCGGCATGGTCCGTCCGCAGGCCGGCAGCATCGTGCTGGACGGCGCAGAGATTTCCCGCTTGCCGACCCACCGCCGGGTCGGGCTGGGCCTCGGCCTGTCCCAGCAGATCGTCCGGCCGTTCGCCGGCATGACGGCGGTCGAAAATGTTGCGCTCGCCGCCGGCTACGCCAAGACCGCCGACCCGCTCAGGGCGCTTGCCGCCGCCTCGCGACAGGCCGAGCGCGAACGGGCGCTTGCCCTGCTCGATCTGGTGGGGATCGCCGACGCCGCGGAGTCGCTGCCGGCCGAACTGCCGCTCGGCTATCTCAAGCGGGTGGAAGTGGCGCGGGCGCTGGCGCTCGATCCGAAGGTGCTGCTGCTCGACGAACCGTTGGCCGGCCTCAATACAAACGAGGCCTCGAGGCTGGCCGACACCGTCGTGGACCTCAACCGCCAGGGCACGACCGTTGTCCTCATCGAGCACAATCTGAGCGAGGTCATGCGGGTTTGCCGGCATCTCGTGGTGTTGGATAACGGCCGCAAGATCGGCGATGGCGACCCGGCCGAGGTGATGGCCGATCCGGCGGTGCGCGACGCCTATCTCGGCGCGGGATCGGAAGGTTCGGGGGAGGCGCGCGATGCTGCAGCTTGACCGCCTGACCTGCGGCTACGGACCGTTCCGGGCGGTCACCGAGCTCAGCCTGGAGGTCCCGGACGGCAGCGTGCTGGCGCTGATCGGCGCCAACGGCGCGGGCAAATCCTCGACCCTGATGGCCGTCGCCGGCCATGTCGCCGTGATGGGCGGCCGGGTCCTGTTCGACGATGCAGACATCACTGCCGAGCCGGCGCGCAGCCGGGTAAGGCGCGGCATCGCCCTCGCGCCGGAAGGCCGCCGCCTTTTCCCGGACCTGACCGTGCAGGAAAATCTGACCGTTGGCGGCTACAGCCGCTCGCAGCGGGCCGAAGCGCGCAATGTCGAGCGGGTAATGGCGCTTTTCCCGCGGCTGGAGGGGCGCATGAAGCAGCTGGCCGGTTCGATGTCGGGCGGTGAGCAGCAGATGCTGGCGATCGGCCGCGCCCTGATGGCGGAGCCGCGCCTCCTGCTTATCGACGAGGTTTCGCTCGGCCTCATGCCCACCGTCATCGACGTCTGTTACGCCGCGCTCGCCCGGCTGCGCGACGACGGGCTCGCTATCCTGCTGGTCGAGCAGAGCACCCAGCGCGCATTCGACATCGCCGATACCGTCTGCGTCCTCGAATCCGGCCGGGCGGTGTGGAGCGGCACGGCCGAGGCCGCGCGCGAGGATCCGGCGCTGGTCGAAGCCTACCTGGGACTGGCGGGATGAGCGGCCGGTCCTCCGCGATGTCCTTCGATGCGGCCGGGCCGACGCCGCTCTACCAGCAGGTCAAGGATTATGTCCGCCGCTCGATCCTGACCGGCGACTGGCCGGTCGACCACCGCATCCCGTCGGAGAACGAACTGGTGCGGATGTCCGGCGCCAGCCGGATGACGGTGCACCGTGCCCTGCGCGAGCTCAAGGACGACGGCTGGCTGCGCCGGGTCCAGGGGCAGGGCACCTTCGTCGCCGACCGGCGCGCCCGGCTGGACCTGCTGGAGATTCGCAACATCGCCGACGTCATCCGCCAACATGGCGACTATGGCTGCGACGTCGTCCTGCACGAACGCGCTGTGCCGGCGAACGAGATCGCCGAGGAACTGGAGACGGAGCCGAGAGCCGAGCTGTTCCACAGCCGGCTGGTCCACCGGCTGGACGGCGCGCCCTTCCAGCTTGAGGACCGCTGGGTCAATCCGGCCGCCGCGCCGGACTATCTCGCGGTCGATCTCACCCGCCAGACGCCGAACGAATATCTCATGAGCGCCGCGCCGCTGAGCGAGGTCGAGCACCGGCTCGAAGCGGTCCTGCCCGGCCCGATGGAACGGGAATTGCTGGGCATCGACCGACACCAGCCCTGCCTGCTGCTGCACCGGCGCACCTGGTCCGGCGGCCAGGTTGCGTCGCGCGGCTGGCTGACCCACCCCGGCGACCGCTTTTACCTGGCGACCCGCTTCGCCCGCGATGCCGGTCTGCCACGATCCCCCCAACCGGAGCCAATACCGTGAGCGACCTCCCGACCGAGAACAGCCGCTTCGACAACACCCGCGAGATCCGCGCGCCGCACGGCGACGAGCTGAGCTGCAAGAGCTGGCTGACCGAAGCGCCGATGCGCATGCTGATGAACAATCTGGACGCCCAGGTCGCCGAGAAGCCGCAGGAACTGGTGGTCTACGGCGGGATCGGCCGGGCGGCGCGCAACTGGGAGAGCTACGACCGCATCGTGCGCGCGTTGCAGGGCCTGGAAACGGACGAGACCCTGCTGGTCCAATCGGGCAAGCCGGTCGGCGTCTTCAAGACCCACGCCGATGCGCCCAGGGTGCTGATCGCGAACTCGAACATCGTGCCCCACTGGGCGACGCTGGAGAAATTCAACGAGCTCGACCGCGTGGGCCTGATGATGTTCGGCCAGATGACCGCCGGCTCATGGATCTACATCGGCAGCCAGGGCATCGTTCAGGGGACCTACGAGACCTTCGTCGAGGTCGGCCGGCAGCATTACGGCGGCGATCTCTCCGGCCGCTGGATTCTGACCGGCGGGCTCGGCGGCATGGGCGGCGCCCAGCCGATGGCGGCGACCATGGCCGGCGCCTCCATGCTCTCGGTGGAGTGCCAGCCTAGCCGGATCGAGATGCGGCTCAAGACCGGCTATCTCGACCGGCAATCGACCGACCTGGACGAGGCGCTTGCAATTATCGACGACGCCTGCGCCAGAAAGGAGGCGATGTCGGTCGGCCTGCTCGGCAACGCGGCCGAGATTTTCCCGGAATTGGTGAAACGCGGCGTGCGGCCCGACGCGGTGACCGACCAGACCAGCGCCCACGACCCGCTGAACGGCTATCTGCCGGCCGGCTGGACCCTTGCCGAATGGGAGGACCGGCGCGAGCGCGACCCCGCCGGGACGATGAAGGCGGCGAAGGAATCGATGGCCGTCCAGGTCCGCGCCATGCTCGATTTCTGGGCGCAGGGCGTGCCGACCCTCGATTACGGCAACAATATCCGCCAGATGGCGCAGGAGATGGGCGTCGACAACGCTTTCGACTTCCCCGGCTTCGTGCCGGCCTATATCCGGCCGCTGTTCTGCCGCGGCGTCGGGCCGTTCCGCTGGGCGGCGCTGTCCGGCGATCCGGAGGACATCTACCGCACCGACGCGAAGGTGAAGGAGCTGATGCCGGACAACCCGCATCTGCACAACTGGCTGGACATGGCGCGCAAACGCATCCGATTCCAGGGCCTGCCGTCGCGCATCTGCTGGGTCGGCCTGGGAGACCGGCACCGGCTCGGCCTCGCCTTTAACGAGATGGTCGCAAGGGGCGAGCTCAAGGCGCCGGTGGTGATCGGCCGGGACCATCTGGACAGCGGCTCGGTGGCGAGCCCGAACCGCGAGACCGAGGGCATGATCGACGGCTCGGACGCGGTCTCGGACTGGCCGATGCTGAACGCGATGCTCAACACGGCGTCGGGCGCAACCTGGGTCAGCCTGCATCACGGCGGCGG
>FZLR01000054.1 GCA_900197615.1 Rhodospirillaceae bacterium Spongia-Bin9 | reverse complement strand
CGGTAAGATTTGTAAAAGGGCGGTCAGCCCGTCCGGCCGATGTCGTCGAGCCGCTCTTGCAGAGCCAGCTTGTCGAGCGCGCCGATCGGCAGGTTGACGAAGATCGAGATCCGGTTGGTCAGCATCCGGTAGGTGTCGGCGAAGGCAGCGGCGATCTCCGGCGCGCTGCCGGTGACGGCCGCCGGGTCCGGAATGCCCCAGTGCGCCGACATGGGCTGGCCGGGCCAGACCGGGCAGACCTCCCGGGCGGCGTTGTCGCAAACGGTGAAGACGAAGTCCAACGGCGGTGCATCGGGGGCGGCGAACTCGGCCCAGTCCTTGGAGCGATAGCGCGATACGTCGTGATTCAGGTTGCGCAGCAGGTCGAGCGCGTGGAAATTGACCTGCCCGGCCGGATTGCTGCCCGCGCTGTAGGCCGCGAACCGGCCCATGCCTTCGCGCTCCAGAATCGCCTCGGCGATGATGCTGCGCGCCGAGTTGCCGGTGCACAGGAACAGGACGTTGAAGGACCTGTCGTCGGTCGTCATGGCTGCCGCGGCCCTCCCACCGGTCGCTTCCGCCCAAGGGCAGGACGCCCCTGCAGGCCGGCGAAAGGTTCCACACCGCCGTTACTCTTTTGTGACAGGCCGGGCTGCGAGGGCCGCGCGCGCTCGGCCCCGGCCGGCGCGCGCGGCTACGGGTCGGCGCTATATTGCCGCCCGTTCGTGCAGGGCTTCGATCTTGGCGTCGAGCCCGTCTTCGCGGCCGATCGCGTCGGAATGGCCGAGCCGGTGGAAGGTTTCCCACACCACGCCGTCCGGGTCGGCCGCCCAGGTCTTGTTGCCCCTGGCGTAGCAGCAGGTTCGTTCCCGCTCCTCGAAGATCGAATGCTCGGCGTCGGCGAGCGCCCCGGTGATCGCGGCAAGGCTCTCGTCGTCGTCGACCTGGATGCCGAGATGGGAGACGCCGCTTCTGTCCTCGCCGCAGCATTCGCCGGTCGAGACGGCGAAGTTGACCGCCGGATCGTCGAGCATCCACTGGGCATAGTCGTCCTTCAGCTTCGACGGCGCGGCGCCGAACAGGGTCCGGTAGAACCGCACGGTCCGGTCCAGGTCCGCGACGGTGAGATGCACATGCAGGCGTTTCATGGTCGTTACTCCTTTTCGAGGCCGGTCAGGCCGCGTCATCGAGCGCAGCGCGGACCGCAGGATGGCCCTTACAGCAGTCTTTCATCAGAAACCGGATCAGCGCGCCGACGCCGTCGAAATCCGCCCGGTAGACGATCCGGCGCGAGCGCCGCTCCGACGACACCAGGCCGGCCCGCTGTAACAGGCCGAGATGGGTCGAAAGCGTGGACGGCGCCGCGCCCAGCGACCGGGCGATCTCCCCGGCCGGCAGCCCCGCCGGCCCGGCCCGCACCAGCAGCCGGAAGGCGGCAAGGCGCGTCTCCTGCGACAGGGCGGCGAAGGCATCGGTGGCAGTATTAATTTCCATAATTCGATAATTATCGAATTAAAGGAGGAAGTCAATACGGGGTATTAAGGAATGTCCCCGTGACGAAACGGCCGCTGTCCGTCCGAATGTTGTCCGGCGTTCGAATGCGGCTCCCGTCGGCGTGCGGTGCCTGCGCACCTTGCCGCGAAACCGCTACCGGCCGGTGAATTCCGGCTTTCGCTTCGCCATGAAGGCGTCGACGCCTTCCAGATGGTCTTCGGTTCGCGCCGAGCGGATCGTGCGGTCGGCCTCCATGTCGAGGCAGGTCTTGAGGTCGGCGATGCCGGCGCGGTTGAGATTTTCCTTCATGTAGCGCAGGGCGACCGGCGGGCCGGCGGCAATCGCGCCGGCCAGTTCGCGCGCCCGGTCGCGGAGTTCCGCATCCGGCACGACTTCGTTGAAGATGCCGAGACCGAGCGCCTCGGCGGCGTGGACCCGGCGGCCCGTGAAGTAGATCGCCTTGGCCCGCCCCGGACCGACCAGCCGGGTGAGGAACCAGCTTCCGCCATAGTCGCCGGACAATCCGATATTGGCGAATCCCGGGGCGAGGAACGCGCTTTCCGAGGCCAGGCGAATGTCGCAGGCCAGCGCAATCGACATGCCCGCCCCGGCTGCCGGGCCGGGCAGAACGGCAATCGTCGGTTTGGCCAGATGATAGAGCCGCAGGGTCAGCGTATCCTGCTTGTGCTGGAGGCCGCGGATCGCATCGTCCGCCCTGGGGCGCGGCGCCTGCGCCGTCCCGTCGACGAAGGGCTTGCCCAGACCGGTGACGTCGCCGCCGGCGCAGAAAGCGGTTCCCGTACCGGTGATGACCAGCACGCGCACATCGGGATCGGCTTCGACCTTGAGAAGGCTTTCGCGCAGGGCCGGCGTCAGCGTATCCGACAGCGCATTGCGTTTCTCCGGCCGGTTCAACGCGATTGTCGCGACGTGGCTTTCGATGGAGCACAGGAGTTCATCCGTGCCCATGTCGAGCGTTCTTGCGGACATGTTCAACCTCCCGATCTTTATCAGGCCCGCGAGCGGGGCTCGGACCGCACGGTCGGGAGCGGTTCGCGCCGCCCGCCGCCGTTCAGCATCGCCTCCTCGTCTTCGAGGAACCATTGCGGCGAGCGCCAGCCGGCCCTGCGGCGCTTGCCCATGAACTGCTTGTAGAGGCTGCGCTTCTCCGCATCGCCGTTTTCCTTGTGCACATAAGGGCAGACGTCGACGCAGATGTGGCAGTATTCGTCGCGCAGGCGGCTGGCCTCGTAGCATTTCGGAATGTCGATCAGCCAGCGCTTGTAGCCGTCGGTCGTCACATAATCGTCAGAGCCCGCGATCGCCGCCGGCGGGCAGTTGTTCTCGCACAACCGGCAATTCATGCAGTAGTCCTGGACGCCGAACAGATCGGGTTCGTCCGGGACCAGGGGCAGGTCGGTGAGCACGAATCCGGGACGGAAGCTGGCGCCGAACCGGCGGTGGAGCATCGACCCGTTCTTGCCCAATTCGCCGAGGCCGCCGGCCACCATGGCGGGGATCGCCTGCAACTCCATGGTGCCGTTGTGGTCGGCCATGGCCGGATAGCCGAGGCTGCGGATGTATTTGCCCAGTTCGGTCGAAACCTCCGCACAGCGCACATAGACGTCGATGGTCTCCATCTCGACCGCGAGCGCGCCGCCGAGAACGACGTCGTACTTCTCCTCCAGCAGCAGCGAGATGACGTATTTGTGCGGAAAGCTGTAGCCCTCGTTGATCATGACCGGCGTCAGCTCGCAGATGCCGACATCGTCGGCGCCCAGCTCCCGCGCCTTGTCCTTGATGAGCCGGGTCAATTCGGCCGGGTCCGTCGCGGGGGCCCGCTCAGGATCGACCGGCCCGTCGCGCTCCGGCGCAAGTTCCGCCCATCGCTCGAAGGCCGCGCCCCAGGCTTGCGCGGGCATGTTGCGCCGGCCGTCGGCGAACAGCGGCACCTCGTCCATGCCGCGCTCCCGCGCCATCTCGAGGACGACCGGGTCGGCGATCGGGCTGCGGAACTTCGAGATGCCGTCCATGGCTGGATCCCCCGCTATCCGTCGTTACTCAGGCGTCGAGCGTGGCGAGTTCGCGCCGCATGATCTTGCCGGTGCCGGTTATGGGCAGCGCGTCGACGAACTGTACCGCCCGCGGCACCTTGTAGGCCGCCAGGTGCTGCTTGCAGAAGCTGCGGATTTCCTCGGTGTCGGCGCCGGTCCCCGGCTTCAGCACGATATAGGCCTTGGCGATCTCGCCCTTTGTCTCGTGGTCGAGTCTTCCCACGCCCGCCATGGCGACTGCAGGGTGCCGCGCCAGCACCCGTTCGATCTCGGCCGGATAGACGTTGTAGCCGCCGGTCAGGATCATGTCCTTCTTGCGGTCGACCATCCAGACATAGCCGTCGCTGTCCATCTTCGCGATGTCGCCGGTGTGCATCCAGCCGTCGGGCTCGATGGTCTCCGCCGTCGCCTTCTCGTTGCCGAAATAGCCCTGCATCACGAGCGGGCCGCGCACCATGAGTTCGCCCGGCTCATCGCGGTCGAGCGTGGTCTGCGCATCCTCGGCGTCGGCGATCCGGCTTTCCATATAGGGCAGGGTGACGCCGACCGAGCCGTGCCGGTTCTCGCCGTACCACGAATTGGCGATGCCGACGCCTGACAGCTCCGTCATGCCCCAGAGCTCCAGCAGGGGGCAGTCGAAGCGGTCCTCGAATTCCTGCGCCTTGGCGGCGGGCATGGTCTGGCCGCCCGTGGTGCAGCGGTTCAGCGAACCGGTGTCGAAATTCCCGGCGTCCGGATGCGCGAGGATCATCATGTAGGAGGTCGGCACCCCGTCATACAGGGTCGCCCGGTGCTCCTGGATCGCCGCCAGCACCGCGGTCTCCTCGAACCGCGGCAGCAGGACCATGGTCATGCCGTAGAGCATGGTGCTGTTCATCCCCACGTTGCTGTAGGCGTGGGGCAGGGGCAGGGCGGAAACCAGCGTGTCGGCGCCGGTGCGGCCATGCATGATCGACGACAGGGCCGAGTTCATCACCACATTGCGGTGGCTTTGCATCGCCCCTTTGGGATGCCCGGTCGTGCCCGATGTGTAGCAGATCGTCGACAGCGCATCCGGGTCGACGGCTGCGATGTCGAAGGCGGTTTTGCCGTCCCGCAGCAGGTCTTCGAAAGCGACCGCGCCCGCCGCGGCGCCGCCGCCGAACAGGATGACATCCTCCAGGCCGGCGTTCGCCCCGATGTCCAGCAGCGCTTCCGCCTTGTCGGCCGAGGAGACGATCGCCCTGGCGCCGCAGTCCTCGACGACATAGGCGACTTCATCCGGTGTCAGCATGGCGCTGATGGGGTTGATGACGGCGCCGGTCTTGGCGATCGCGTAGTAGCTGACGATCCATTCCCAGCAATTTTGCGCGTAGAGGGTTACGCGGTCGCCCGCCGCGATATTGCGGGCCGCCAGGCCGTTGGCGATCGAGCCGGACATCGCATCGAGGTCTTTGAAGCTGAACGACCTGCCGCCGAACGCCAGCGCCGCCTTGTCGCCATAGGCCGCCGCGGCGTTGGGCAGGACCTGTCCCAGTGTCCGGTTGCGCAATGTTGCCTTCCCGCCGGCCCGCTATGACCGGGCGTCAAGCTACCAGGGTTCGACCCACGGCCGAACGTCGATCTCGAAGGTCCACGCGCTGCGCTTCTGGCTGTGCAGCGCCCAGTAGCTCTCCGCGATATCGTCGGGCTGCAGCAGGCCGTCGGGCGGGCGCGAGGCGACCAGGTCGGGAAACCGCTCCCGGGTCCATTGGGTATCGATCGGCCCGTCGACGACGACATGGCCGACATGGATGTTCTTCGGCATCAGCTCGCGGGCCATGCAGCCCGCCAATGCCCGCAGCGCGTGCTTGCCGCCGGCAAAGGCGCAGTACCCGTCGTTGGCATTGACGCTGGCCGTGGCCCCGGTGAAGATAATCGTGCCGCGTTCGCGCTCGGCCATCCTGCGCGCCACCTCCCGGCCGGTCAGAAAACCGCCGAGCGCGCACATCTCCCAGACCTTGGTATAGACCCGCGCGGTCGTCTCCAGGATCGAGAATTTCACGTTGCCGCCGATATTGTAGACGAACACCTCGATCGGCCCGATATCGGCCTCGACCCGTTCGATCAGGCCGGCAACCTGCTCCTCGTCCCGGGCGTCGTTGTGGATGCCGGTGGCCGTGCCGCCGGCCGCCTCGATGGCCTTGACCGTGGTCTCGAGATCGCCGCGCCGCCGGGTGCCGACGGCATGGAAGCCCTCCCTGGCGAAGCGCCGCATGATGGCGCTGCCCAGATAGTCGCCGGCCCCGGCCACCAGGGCGACCTTGTCCTGTTCGTTATTCATGCGATGCCTTTCGATCGATCGGTCCCGCCGATATTTCGACGGACAACGGAAGCGTTATTCCGCGGCCACCGCCGGGCCGGTGCGGGCCTCGGCCATCGCGGCGATTGCTTCGCCCAGGCTCTCGCCTTCGGGATCGGCGAGCGCGGCGGCCCGCGTCTGGGCGATGTCGCCGGCCCGGTCGACGCCGTCGGCCAGGGCGGGCTCGATAATCTCGCTGACGATGCGCCGGTAGTTGCCGACGCCGCGCTTGTGGGTCTCGGAATAGCCCTTGATCAGCCGGGCGCATTCGATGGTCTCCAGCGCCATGGGCTTGCTAATCGCCGCCGCCCTGCGCACCAGCTCCAGCCAGCCCTCGATCAGGTCCTGCTCCTCGGCATAGCGGTAGCCGCGCCGGCGGAAGCGGCGCATTCCGGCCAGCATGCGGACCCGGGCGAAACCCCACAGGGTATCGGTGCGGATATGCAGGCCGAAATGCCATTTGCGCGCCTTGTCCGGGTTGCGGTCGGCCCACGCGACGACCCGGCGGCCCAGGCCCTTCGGCAGGACCGAGGCGAACTCGTAGGGCCCTGGCTTGAAATGCTCGGTTGTCCGGACCAGCTGGTCGTCCTGGGCCTGGACGTCGCGGCGCATGCGCTCGAAGCGGGAGCGGCGGGTCTTGAACTGGGCGACCCGCATGATGTCCTCGAAGGTCATGCGCAGGCCGAGATGGCGCGCCGCCTCGTTGACGATCTTGAAGTCGCCGTCGCCGCGGCCTTCGTCGATCGCGCGGATCGTGTCCAACCGGTCGAGATACGTGCCGGCATAGGCGGCGTCCTGATAGTCCAGGCAGCGGCCGCAGGCTTCCAGCACGACGGCGTGGGTTTCCGACGGATAATCCCGTTCGATCCGCGCCTTCAACTCGCCGATGGAGTCGCCCGGCCGCGGCGCCCGCGCCTTCGGCGGCGCCAGCCCGGTCTGCAATTCGACGACATCGCCCGTGGCGTAGGCGAAACCGACATCGAAACCGGCCAGGTTGGCCTCGACCGCCTTGCCCGATTCGCGAATGCCGTCCTTAAAGACCTCGGGCTCTATGGGCAGCACGCCGGAGCCGGCCATGGCGCCGAGCAATACGGAATTGACGATGGTGCCGGCGTCCTGGGCGGCGCGTTCGATATCGAACAGGATATGCCGCTTCGCCATCTGCTTGGCGGCGTCCATGATCTTGTCGCCGTCGTAGCGGCCGTCGCCCATCGCCATCTTTTCGGCGAGCGTATAGACCCGGTGGGTCGAGCCGATCAGCGTGGTCTTCTCCGGGCTGATGAAGCCCTTTTCCATGGCCCGGCCGACTTCCATCAGCTCGGTCGCGATCATCATGTCGATGTCGCCCGGGCCGGGATAGAGGTCGAGCACCGGTTCGATATCGCCGGTCTCGGCATAGGGCTTCGGCACGATCTCGACATAGTAGGTCGTCGCGCCCGTGCGCTGCGCCACGCCGGGGACCGAGGTCGCCTGGACCGGCAGGCCGGAGGCGCGCGCGGCGCTGACCAGCCAGGCGGTCAATACGCCGCCGCCTTCGCCGCCCATCGCCGCGATGACGACGGTGACGGGTCTTTCCTCGGCAGGTTTGCGTCGGCTCGCCTTGCGTTTCCCCTCTGGTTTGGGGGGCGCAACCTTGGACGCGGTCTTCGCCTTGGCCTTGGGCGCGGACGCTTTCTCGGTCGTCTTGGCCATGGTCAGGCTGCCTTCGCCGCGTCTTCCTGCTCCATCGCGCCTTCCTGGCGCGGGGCGAGGCGCAGTTCCTCAGGGCTGTAGAACATGCCGATGAAGCGCTGGCGCACGCCGGCGAGCCAGCGCTCGAACGATCCGGCGTTGTAGACGATCTCGGCCTTGTAGAAGGACGGGCACAGAATTGCTGCGTGGGCGATCTCGCCGCACAGGCCGCAGCCGACGCAGCCGGTGTTGACATGGGCGATCGGGTCGGTGCGCAGCGGGTCCGGGTTCGCCTTGATAGTCAGCGACGGGCAGCCGGACAGGCGGATGCAGCTGTGATCGCCGGTGCAGACATCGTCGTCGATGCCGAAGCGCGGCCGCACGGCGCGCTTGCCCTCGCGGACCAGCTTCGTCCGCTCGGCCTTCACCCGGCGCTGCTTGGCGAGCATGCACTCGCTTTCCGCGATGATGACCTTCAGGCCCTTCTGGGTCGTGGTCATGGCCTCTTTCAGGGTCTTGACCATCTTGGAGACGTCGTAGGTGCGGACCTTGCGCTGCCACTTGACGCCGAGCGCGCGCACCGTCTCCTCGATCGACATGTGGGACTGGTCGAAATTTCCATCCTTGGGCGTCGACGGCACCCACTGCCAGCCGGTGGCCGAGGTGTAGCCGTTCTTCATCACGATCAGGATCGAATCGTTCTTGTTGAAGACGGAGCTGGCGACGCCGGTGCTCAGGCCGTTATGCCAGAAGCCGCCGTCGCCCATGATCGAGATGACCCGCTTGTCGAAATTCGGCGCCACGCCGGTCGAACTGGCGAGGCCGAGGCCGTAGCCCAGCACGGTCTGGCCGAGGTTGAACGGCGGCAGGGCGGAGAAGGTGTGGCAGCCGATATCGCAGCTGATATGCGTCTTGCCGATATCCTTCTCCATCAGCTTGATGGCGCTGAACACCGGCCGTTCCGGGCAGCCGGTGCAGAAGGTCGGCGGCCGCGGCGGGATCGGGTTGCCGAGATATTTCGTGGCCTTGGTCTTGAGGCCGACGATGTATTTCACCCGGGCGCCCGCGCCTTCGCGGTTGGTGTCCGGCAGGCCGATCTCGTCGATCCATTTCGAGACGCCTGTCTGGACGACGTCGGAGGTGTACTGGCCGGCCATCGGCAGCGGGCCCTTGCCGTGCACCTTGGTCTGGACGTCGGCCTTGCGCAGGATGACGTTGACGTCGTCCTCGATATAGGCGGGGTGGCCTTCCTCCACGACCAGGACATGCTTCTTGCCAGCGCAGAAGGCGGAGATTTCGTCCGGCACCAGCGGGTAGGTGACGTTCATGCAATAGATCGGCACCCGGGAATTGCCGTAGATGTCGGCGAGGCCCAGATGGTTCAGGGCGCGCTGCACCGTGTTGTACAGGCCGCCCTGGCAGATAATGCCGATATCCTCCAGATCGCCGGCGAACACCTCGTTCAGCTTTTCCCGGCGGATGAAATCGATGGCGGCCGGCACGCGCTCTTCCCACTTGGTCTTTTCCTGGGCGTAGGTGCCCGGCGGCAGCGCGATCTTCATCAGGTCGAAGTTCGGCTTCTCCAGCTTGCGGTTGCCGGAGTATTGGCCGTGCCGGTTGTCCCTGGCCTCGAAGCGGCCCTGGACATGGCAGGCGAGAATGCGCAGCTGGACCATGACCGGCTGGTTGGATGCCTCGGAAAGCTCGAAGGCCTTTTCGGTCAAATTCACGATAGAGGTCAGGTTGGGCCGCGGGTCGAGCAGCCACAGGGTCGATTTCAGGGCATAGGCGTGGCTACGCTCCTGAATGATCGAGGCGCCCTCGCCATAATCCTCGCCCAGAATGACCACCGCGCCGCCGACCACGCCGACCGAGCCGAGGTTGGAGAGCGCGTCCGAGGCGACATTCGTCCCCACGGTGGATTTCCAGGTGACGAGGCCGCGGATCGGATACTGGATCGACGCGCCGAGCATGGCCGCCGCACCGGCCTCGTTGGCGCAGATCTCCAGATGGACGCCGTATTCGTCCATGATGTCCTTGGCGTCGTTCAGCACGTCGACCAGATGGGATACCGGCGAGCCCTGGTAGCCGCCGACATAGGAAACGCCGGATTGCAGCGCCGCCTTGGTGACCGCGAGGATGCCTTCGCCTTCGAATAGTTCGCCGTCGCCCTTCTTCAGCGACTGCACTTCTTTCGCAAATGACCGTTCCATGACCGTATCTTTGAATGAGGCGGGGACGATTCGGGGTAAGGTTACCGCGAATGTCTGCGCTGGCGTCGTTCCGCCGGGCATATTAGGGTCTTTCGGCCGTCAAGGCTAGCCGCGCGCATGTACACGCGCGCGGGCGGGACATGCGCCCTTCACAATGCAACGCCGGTGCGGACGCCGGATTTCCCGCTGCCGGCGCCGGAATCGTCGAAGTCCAACCCGGGAAAGCCTGCCATGGTTCGCCGCCTCCTTGTCCTTCCGGTCTGCTTTCTGGCGCTGACGGCTTTCTCGGATGGCGCGAAGCAGGAGCTTGCCGCCGCCTGTGCCGACAGCCTCGCCAAGCGCCAGGCGCGCGGCCAGGAAACGCCTGCAGCGCTGGTGAAGAACCGCACGCCGATCTGCAAATGCGTTGCCGACGCCGTTGCGGACGAAGCCGAAATCCCTGGCGGCGACAAGCCGAAGGTGACGAAGGTGTTCGCCCTGGTCGCGGCGGGCGACATGGAGGCCGCCCGCGCATTGCGCCTCGCGCTCGGCAAGCCCGTCCACACCGCCCTGCGCCGCATCACCCGCGACTGCGCCCGCGAATTCGAGAAGCCGGCGGAATGAAGCGGCAGGAGGTGGACAAGAAGCACCCAAACAGAAGTTGCCTCATGCCGGCATCAGAAGGGTTTCTCAATGAGAATTAAGACTATCTCGATAAAGAATTATCGATCAATTAAAGACCAAACTATAACTTGCTCAAGTTACAATGTAATTGTCGGACCAAATGGCTCTGGAAAATCGACAGCTCTACAGGCTCTAAATCTATTTTTTGGTGAACAGCAATCTTTCTCTTTGGATGACTATACAGACCGCGATACAGCTTCACCTATCGAAATTTCATTGACATTTGATGGATTATCTCAGGAGGCGATAGAAGAATTCAAACATTATGTTCGACATGACAGAATGACGGTAGTAGCTGAGGTTGCATGCTTGAATGATGGGCAGTTTAAATTTACTAGAAAAGGCGAACGGCTGGTAAATCCAGAATTTGCGAAGTTTTTTGAACTGTCAAAAAGCCCTGTTGCGGAACGCAAAAAAATATTTGCAGAACTTCGAAAATCTTACACCGAACTAAGCGATCAAAAAACCGGCGATGCAATGGAGAAAGCACTCCGCGATTATGAGGAGAGCATGCCTGAAGGCATGAAGAAAAACGTTCGAAGTAATGATGAGTTTTTTGGTATAAGCAGAGGAACTGATCGACTAAGAAAATATATTACTTGGGTGTATGTTCCTGCGGTCAAAGATGCTTCATCAGAATCTGAGGAGAGCCGAAACACTCACCTCGGTCGTCTTATACAACATACGGTTCGTTCATCAATGGATTATGGAACTAAGCTTGAGGAAATAACCAGCAACACGCTGTCCCAATATGAAGAGCTTCTTAGCAGCCAGCAACAATACCTGGTAGAACTTGAAAGAAGACTTAGTCAGCGGTTAGAGGCGAGCGTAACTTCTACGGCTGGCATTGAATTGCGTTGGCGCTCTAACGAAAAATCTGTAGTGATTTCGGAGCCCAGTGCTACGGTTCGTTTGGAAGACAGAGGTTTCAAGGGAGACGTTCGAATATTCGGTCACGGATTGCAACGAGCATTCTTGCTAGCGATACTACAGGAACTCTTGGGTGCGGATAGTCAGGGTGGACCATATCTTGTCCTCGGTTGTGAAGAGCCAGAATTATATCAGCACCCACCGCAAGTAAAGCATTTTGCCTCCGTGTTCAAGGGATTGAGCAAGGAGGAGGGCCAAGTAATTTTAACCACTCACAGCCCATACTTTGTTGATATTGAAAGTCTTGATGGATTGATTAAGGTTGCAAGATCTACGGACCATACTGAAATCAAGGTAGGAAACCTAAAGAAACTGACGGAGAAGTATAATGAATGCTTTGAAGATTCGGATAGAAAGATAGATGCAGTGGGGGCAAAATTGAGTATGCAGCTACAACCAAAATCTAACGAACTCGTATTTTCTGACTTTGTGGTATTGGTAGAAGGGATTTCAGACCGGTCCTATCTTGAGACTTTTTTAACTCTTTCGGGAAAAGGAAATCAATTTAGAAGACTCGGTTGCAACATTATCGAAGCTGGTGGAAAGAGTTCACTTATACTGCTTCAACTTCTAGCCACGCAGTTTGAAATTCCACATTACGTTATTTTCGATTGCGATGGAAATGTTTTAGAAGAAGGCGCGAGAAGGCGGCATGAAAAAGACAACATCACGGCATTTAGGTTGGCGGGTTATGGCGAAGTTGATCCATTCCCTGCAGAATCGTTAATTGATAATTCTGTGACAGCATGGGCGAAGAATATAGAAAATGTTGTGGACGCTGACTTGGGGTCTTTAAGAGATTCCGCGACTGAACGCGGTCGCAGGGCAGCGGGGCATTTGAAGGATTGCCGAAAGAATCCGTTTTTTATTGTAGCATCGATGGAATTCGCTTGGAAAAATCAGTGTAAATTTGAAACTTTCCATACTGTAGTCGACACAATACTTATTGCGGCTAAGAAACATCAGTGAACTCGAAATACGCTTGGTTATGCAGCAGTGGCTGTTGGGTACTAAATCGCAATAAAATCAATCATATTACATCGACTGTACCCAGCAGCAGCCCCACCGCCGCCGCTCCACCCAGCAGCGGCACCGCCCCAATCCGGAAGCAGAACGCCGCAACGAGCGCGGCCGCCGCGAGGCCGAGCGCCCACGGGTTGAGCGTCCCGGCCTCCGGTACGGCGACCGACAGGCCCCAGCCTTCGAACCGGCCGACCGCGCCAAATATCGTGTGGAGCGCAAACCAGAGCGCGAGGTTGAGCACGACGCCAACCACGGCGGCGGTGATGGCGGCGAGCGCCGCCGAGAGCGCCCGGTTCTCGCGCAGCCGCTCGACATAGGGCGCGCCGAGGAAGATCCACAGGAAGCAGGGCGCGAAGGTCACCCAGGTCGTCAGCGCGCCGCCCAGCACGCCCGCGGGCAGGGCCGCCAGCAGGCCGGGCTCGCGGAACGCCGCCATGAAGCCGACGAACTGGGTCACCATGATCAGCGGGCCCGGTGTCGTCTCCGCCATGCCCAGCCCGTCCAGCATCTCGCCGGGCTGCAGCCAGCCATAGGTCTCGACCCCGGCCTGGGCGACCCAGGCCAGCACGGCATAGGCGCCGCCGAAGGTGACGACCGCCATCTTGCTGAAGAAGACGGCGATCTCCGCGAAGACGTGTGCGCCGCCGAGCACCGCCCACAGCAGGCCGACCGGCCCCAGCCAGGCGATCAGCAGCAGGGCGGAGGTCAGGAACAGGCGGCGCTTCGCGGGAAGGTCGCGGGCGGGCGCTTCCTCGCCCAGGATCGTCGTTGCGTCGGCGACCGTCTTGCCGCCCAGGGCGCCGTGCCCGCCGCGCGGCGCGAAGGCCGGCAGGCCGCTGCGCCCGCCGGCATAGCCGACGATCGCCGCTGCCAGCACGATCAGCGGAAAGGGTGCGTCGAAGCAGAAGATCGCGACGAAGGACGCCGCAGCCAGCGCCAGCATCGCCCGGTTGCGCAAGGCCCGGCTGCCGATCCGCACCACCGCCTGGACGACGATGGCGAGCACGGCGGCCTTGAGCCCGAAGAACAGCGCCGCCACCGCGCCGACATTGCCGTAGAGCGCATAGACGACGCTCAGCACCATGATGGCAAGGGCCCCGGGCAGGACGAAGAGCAGCCCGGCGATGAAGCCGCCGCGGATGCCGTGCATCAGCCAGCCGGTATAGGTCGCGAGCTGCTGCGCCTCCGGGCCGGGCAGCAGCATGCAGAAGTTGAGCGCGTGCAGGAAGCGCGCCTCGCCGAGCCAGCGCTTCTCCTCGACCAGGATGCGGTGCATGACGGCGATCTGCCCGGCCGGCCCGCCGAAGCTGAGCAGCGCGACCCGCGTCCACACGGTCAGCGCCTCGCGGATCGACGGCCACGGCCGCCCGTCGGCGCCCCTTCTCTCGCCGGGGTGGAAGCTTGTCTTATCGTTAAAGAACATTATATGAACATAATTGCTTCCGGCCTTCGGCGGCGGCGATTTCCCGGACGGTTGCCCCGGCAACCCGTTTCATGACGAAACCTGACATTTCATGACATCTGCGCCCACCCCTCTCCGTCTTCGCGCCCTGCCGCCTTCGAGGACGTTCCGGCCGGAATGGCGGGAAAGGCGCACGCGCTGCGACGAGGCCGATTCATGACGGAACATGACATTTCATGACATTTCACGACACTTCATGACACCTGCCGGATGTGCCGTACTGCATGCCGGCGCGGCGTGTTGGCTCATGGTGCGGAATTTGTCCGGCGGACGGCCTGAAGCGGTGGCGGCGCACCGCGGCCGGCGGTAAAATCCGCGCCGTTACCCTGGACCGATGTTCCGGTCGAACCCTCCCGTTTCCTCCCTGTTTGGGCTGCCCCATGACCGTATTTACCCAACTCCTCAAGGATTTCGCCGCCGCCGTCGAAGTGGGCGACGGTTCGGCGCTGGCCGCGCTCTTCACCGAGGACGGCGTCTACGACGATATCTTCTACGGCGAGTTCCACGGCCGGGACGCGATCCGCGGCATGGTCGAGAATATCTTCTGGCGCGACGCCAGGGATTTCCTCTGGGAGTTCCGCAATCCGTTGGCGAACGAGGAGATCGGCTACGCCACATGGCTGTTCAGCTACACCGGCACGACGAAGCACAATAACGGCAAGCGCTGCGGTTTCGAGGGCGTGGGCGTGTTCCATCTGCGCGACGGCCTGATCGCCCGCTACGAGGACCGGTGCAACGCCGTGGCGCCCCTGCGCGACATGGGTGTGCCGTTCGAGGTTATCGACCGGATGGCCGGCAAGTGGCATTCGGCATTTCTGACCCGTGCCGGCATCGACCGGCACATGAAGCGTCCGGCCTGAAGGCCGCGCCGCCGCAGCGCCCGGTCCGGCCCGCCATGGCTGCAAAGCGCACCCGGATCGCCCGGATCGACGCGCCGGACTTCGCCGCGCTAGGCCCCGAGCGGCTGGAGGCGCTGTTCGACGCCGGCGAGGAGGTCGTACGCTGCCAGCGGGTGCTGGCGCGCAGCGGCGAGAACCCGATCAGCGAACTGCTCGGCGCGCGGAATTTCTTCGAATGGGATCATCACCCGCCCGGCGACGTGTGCGATCCCGAAACCCTCGCCCAGTATTTTTACCACGCCCATCCCGGCCCGACCGCCAAGGGCGAGCACGGCCACTTCCACACCTTCCTGCGCGGGCCGGGCATGCCGCGCTCGTGCCGGCCGATCGCCGGGCCGGACGGCGCGCCGCCGGAAGACCCCAAGGACGCCGTCGCCCATCTTGTCGCGATCGGCATGGACGAGTTCGGCCGGCCGGTGAACCTGTTCACCGTCAACCGCTGGGTGACCGACGAAACCTGGTTCGCCGCCGCCGACGTGATCGCCATGCTCGACCGCTTCGTCGTCGATCTCGCGCGGCCGTCCTGGCCGGTCAACCGCTGGATCACGGCGATGATCGACCTGTTCCGGCCCCAGATAGAGATGCTGATCGAGGCGCGCGACCGGGTCGTCCTGCAACGCGCGCGCCGCCTGGGCCACGATGTCTACGACGACCGCGACCTCGAAGTGACGGCGGTCTGCCCGATCGACATCGACGCCCAGATCGACGCCGTCGGCGAAGCGCTCGGCGCGGCGTGATCCGGCTCAGTCCTCGTACCGGATCAGCGATTCGAAGGGCACTTCGAGGCCGTCGCGGCCGTTGAGGAAGGTCAGCTCGATCAGGCAGGCTGCCGCTGCGACCGTGCCGCCGACCTTGCGGATCAGGTCGATGGAGGCCCTCAGCGTGCCGCCCGTGGCGATGAGATCGTCGAGCAGGACGATCCGCTGGCCCGGCGCCACCGCGTCGGCCTGGATTTCGACCCGGTCGGAGCCGTATTCGAGATCGTAGCTGTGGCCGACGGTTTCGCCCGGCAGCTTGCCCTGCTTGCGCACCATGACGAAGCCGCAGCCCAGACGGAGCGCGAGCGGCGCGGCGACGAGGAAGCCGCGGGCTTCGATGCCGGCCAGCACGTCCGGCCGGTAGGGCGCGACCGTGTCCGCCAGCCGCTCGACCGCCGTCTGCCAGGCCGCCGGATGGGCCAGCAGGGTGGAGATGTCGTAGAACAGGATGCCCGGTTTGGGAAAATCGGGGATGCCGCGGATGTGGTCCTTCAGGTTCATCGTCGCCGCTCTGCTGCCGGGCCGTTCGCGGCCCTTCCCGGCAAACCATAATCGGCAATCCCGCATTGCGGAACCGGGTTCGCCACCCGAAATTCCCCGCTTCAATGGCCGACTCCCAAGCCGGCGCCGAATCGGCTAGGCTCGGTCGAACCCGCAGTATCGGATTCGCACCATGAACGAGATCGCACCCGCCCGCGCCGCGGCGGCCCAGACCGGCAGCGATGCCGGTTCGATGTCCGGCTTCGGCAACGAACACGCGACCGAGGCGTTGCCCGGCGCCCTGCCGGCCGGGCGCAACTCGCCGCAGCGGCCGGCCTATGGCCTCTATGCCGAACAGATCAGCGGCACCGCCTTTACCGCGCCGCGCGCCCAGAACCGCCGGACCTGGTTCTACCGCATCGCGCCGTCGGTCCTGGCCCAGAGCGCGTATCGCCGGATCGACCTGCCGCTCTGGCTGACCGCACCGTCGGCAAGCGGCACCTTTCCGCATTTCCAGTGCCGCTGGGCACCGCAGCCGGTACCCGAGGCGCCGGCCGACTTCCTCGACGGGATGGCGACCTACGTCTGGAACGGCGACATGGGCGCCGGCGCCGGCCTTGCCATCCATCTGTACCGGGCCAATGCCTCGATGGACCGGCGCTTCTTCAAGAATGCCGATGCCGAGATGGTGCTGCTGCCCGAGACCGGCGCGATGCGCCTGCGCACCGAATGCGGCGCGCTCGATCTCGCGCCCGGCGAATTTGCCGTCGTCCCGCGCGGCATCAAGTTCGCCGTCGACCTGCCGGACGGGCCGTCGCGCGGCTATGTCTGCGAGAATTACGGCGCGCCCTTCGAGCTGCCGGAGCTCGGGCCGATCGGGTCCAACGGCCTCGCCAATCCGCGGGATTTCCTCTATCCGCAAGCCGCTTACGAGGATGCCGAGGGCGAGTTCGAACTGGTCCTGAAGGCCGGCGGGGCGTTCCACGCCTGCGGGCTCAGCCATTCGCCGCTCGATGTCGTCGCCTGGCACGGCACCCACGCGCCCTGCAAATACGACATGCGCAAGTTCAACGTGCTCGGCTCGATCAGCTTCGACCATCCGGACCCGTCGATCTTCACGGTGCTGACCTCGCGCTCCGACACGCCGGGCGTGGCGAACGCCGATCTGGTCGTCTTCGCGCCGCGCTGGCTGGTCGCCGAGGACACTTTCCGGCCGCCCTGGTACCACCTCAACGCGATGAGCGAGTTCATGGGGCTGCTCTACGGCATCTACGACGCCAAGCCGAAAGGCTTCCTGCCCGGCGGCGCCAGTCTGCACAACTGCATGATCCCGCACGGCCCATCGCCGGAGAGCTTCGAGGCGGCGAGCGATCACGATATGTCGCCGCAGCATATCGACGGCGGCATCAGCTTCATGTTCGAGAGCCGCCATCCCTACCGGGTCAGCGACCATGCGCTCACCGGCGGGGCGCTGCAGACCGAATACCCGGCGGACTGGACGCCGCTGAAGCGCCGGTTCACGGGGTGAGCCGCGCTGCCCGTGCGTCGTTGCTGGCCTCTCATTGCACATCGTATCGGCCGGAGCCGCCTGCAAGGCCGCAGCGCGGAGGTTTCCTCCCCGCGCGAAACGGATTTGCAACTCCGGCATAATCCGGCTGGCCTCCGGCGGACGCCGGGAATAGCCTGTCGCCTGCCATGCAGGACGCACCACCGGTTTCGGAGTCCCGGGTCCGGGCGACGGACCACTGGACGGGCCGCCTCGCGCTCGCGTTCGCCTTCGTCCTCGTGGTGCTCGGCATGGCGAACAATTTGCCGAGCATTCCGGGCCTGCTCGAACTCGTCCAGGCGATCCCGGGCCTGGGGGGCATTCCGCGCCTGAGCAAATACAGTTCGGAACATTTCTTCCCGCTGATGTTTGCGCTGATGATGGTCATCGCGCTGCTGGTCGTCTCCTTCGGCCGGGAATGGGCGGGCCGGTCGCCGGCCCGGCGCGCGGCCGGCATCCTGCTCGACCTGACGATGCTGGCCGCCGTCCTGGGCACGGCGGTCGTCTACCTGATCGAGCACGAGCAGGTCTGCCTGATCGACGAGATCAGCGGCGAGCGGGCCCGGCTGATGGCCAAGACCGCGGCGCGGGCCGCCGAATACCGGGAGATTTTCGGCATCGACCCGGTCGAGGAATTTCCCGATTGCCAGGCGAACCTTGGCAACTGGATCCTGCCTTTCCTGCTCGCCGTGCTCGCGGTGTTCTTCGTCTACATCATCAAGGCCTGGGGCCTGCCGATCGTCGCGGTCGCGCTGGTCATCGCGCTCTACACCGTGCTGTCCTCGGCGGCCTGGTATTTCGAGTGGAGCGGCAACCGCTATCTGACGACCTCGATCGGCACGGAATCCGACGGCATCCGCAACTATGCGGCCGGCGCGATCGGCGCACGCAACGCGATCATCCAGGAATCGAACAGCATCCTCGGGCGGTTCCTCAGCGTCACCGTCAACATCGTCTTCCCCTATGTCGTGCTGGGCGCCCTCTTCAGCGCCTCGGCCGGCGGGCAGTCCCTGATCAAGCTGGCTTTCCGGGTCACCCAGCGGCTGCGCGGCGGGCCGGCCCACGCCGCCATCGTCGGCTCGGCGAGCTTCGGCACGGTCTCCGGCGCACCGGTCGTCAACGTGCTCGGCACCGGGACGCTCACCATCCCGATGATGATGCGCACCGGCTTCTCGCCGACCTTCGCCGGCGGCGTCGAGGCGGCGGCCTCGAGCGGCGGGCAGATCATGCCCCCGGTCATGGGCATTGCGGCCTTCGTGCTCGCCGCTTTGTCGACCGTGCCCTATTCGCAGGTCATCGTCGCAGCGTTCCTGCCGGCGCTCGCCTACTTTTTCAGCCTGTTCCTCACCGTCGTCTTCGAGGCGCGGCGCACCGGGATGACTGCCATGGGCGCGCAATCCCGGGAGCATACGCTGACGCGCCGCGACTGGATCAACCTGTCGATGATCGCCGGGCCGATCCTCGTCATCCTCGTACTCCTACTGAGCACGAAAGACGGCATCGGCACCGGGCTGCTGGGCATTATCGCCGGATACGACCCGGCGTCCGGCGAGGCAATGCCCTGGCTGCTCGAAGTCCTGAAGAACGCGGCCGGCGATCCGGACTCCGCCGGCTTCTGGGCGGTCGCGGTGCTGATCGTCCTGCTGTTCCTCGATCCGGAGATCCGGCGCGCACCGTCGAAGGTGATCCGGGCGCTGTCCGAGGCCGGGCTGGTGATCGCGCAATTGTTCCTGCTGCTGGTCGCCGTCGCGGTCATCGACGTCTGCATGAATTTCACCAGCGTCACCGGCATCCTGACCATCGATATCCTCAACTGGCTCAAGACCATCTCGTCCTTCGAGCTGTTCGGCCAGGAGGTCGTGATCGGCGGATCGGTCTATCTGATGATCGCGCTGGTCGTCGCCATGTTTGCAACCATCCTGCTCGGCATGGGGATGCCGACCCTGCCGGCCTATGTGAACGTCATCCTGATCATCGGGCCGCTGCTGGTCGCGCTCGGCACCTCGCTGTTCACGGCGCACATGTTCATCTTCTACTTCGCCGTCGCCTCGGCGATCACGCCGCCGGTGGCGATCGCCGCGTTCGCGGCCTCGACGATTTCGAAGGCCGAGCCCCTGTCGACGGGTTTCGCGGCCGTGCGGGTTGGCATCGTGATGTTCACGATCCCCTTCGTCTTCGCCTTCTATCCGGAATTCCTGCTGATCGAGCAGGCCCAGATCGCGCAATCGCTCGACGGCAGCGTCAGCGCGGCCAAGACCTGGCTGCCTGGCTATGACGGCAGCATCGATTTCGGCGGCCTCGCCTGGCTGATCTGCCGGCTGGCGGTCGCGCTCTACCTGGTGGCGAGCGCGCTCAGCCGCTACGACGCGGCGCGCCTTTCCGCCGTCGAAATCGTGCTGCGGCTGGCGCTGGCGGTCCTGCTGCTGGTCAAGGCGCCCGAAATCGCCGGCGCCGCGCTCGGCGTCAGCGCCGTGTATCTCGCGCTGCACCATCTCGGCCTGTTTCGCCGGCTCGGCCGGGCCGGGCCGGAACCGGAGAATCGCACCCGATGACCGCGCCGGACCGCCCGAAAACGCTCTATTTCGACGATTTCGCACCCGGCATGGTCTTCGAATGGGGCGCGATGACGGTCAGCGAGGAAAGCATCGTCGCGTTCGGCCGGGAGTTCGATCCCGTGCCCATCCACACCGATCCGGCTGTTGCAGCCCAGGGCGAGTTCGGCGGCCTGATCGCCAGCGGCTGGCAGGTCGCCGCCCTGATGCAGCGCATGCAGTATGAGTGCTATATCGGGCGCTCTGCGCTGATCGCCTCGCCGGGGGTCGACGGGCTGGATTTCCTGCGCCCGGTCCGTCCGGGCGACCGGCTTTCGCTGCGGGTCGAGGTCGTCGAATGCCGGCGCTCGCGCACGCGGCCCGACCGCGGGCTGGTGCGCGTACTGGCTCATCTGATCGACCGGGAGGGCGAGACCGTGCTCGAAAAACGCGGCAAATCCTATTTCCGCACCCGCCCGACAACGGACGGCAGATCGAGCGGCAGCGAGGAGGCCGAACGGCGATGAACGGCGAACCCTTTGTCAGCCCCTATGCCGGCCTCGATCAGGCGAGCCTGCTGCTGAAGCGGGCGCAGACCCATGGCAAACGGAATTTCCTGACCTGGGCGCCGTTCGACGCGCCGCCGACATCCTGGACCTACGCCGCCTTCGCCGACGACGTGGCCCGGCTGGCCCACGGCCTGATGCGGCGCGGCATCGGACCGGGCGACCGGGTGATGATCCATCTGGATAACGCGCCGGAATACCTCCTCGCCTGGCACGCGCTGGCGCGGATCGGCGCGGTCGCCGTAGCGACCAACGCGCGGGCGGGCGGCGAGGAGTTGGCCTATTTCGCCGACCATGCCGGCGTCAGGGCCGCGGTCACACAGCCCGCGCTTGCCGCGCGTGTCCGGGAGGTCTGCCGCGGTCTCGACTGGCTTGCCGTCACCGCGCACGACGGCGGCGCAGAGCCGGCCGACGCGGAGCGGCCCGCCGGCGACGACCGGTTCGAGTCCCTGTTCGGCGACGCCTCGAAGGCCCCTGCCCCCCAGGGCGACGGCACGCGGCCGATGGCCGTCCACTACACCTCAGGCAGCACAGCGCGGCCCAAGGGCGTCGTCTGGACCCACGACAACGTGCTGTGGGGCGGCCAGGTCTCGGCCAATCACGAACGCCTCACCGAGGCCGACCGCCACCTCGTCACCCTGCCGCTGTTCCATGTCGTCTCCGGCATCTATTCGACCATGGCGAGCCTGTGGGCGGGGGCGGAGGTCGTGCTCCAGCCGCGCTTCTCGGCGAGCGGCTTCTGGCCCGCGGCGGTCGGGCACCGCTGCACCTGGGCCTCCCTCGTGCCCTTCTGCACCGAGGCGCTGCGCCGGGAGCCGGTTCCCCAGCGGCACTGGTTCCGCACCTGGGGCCATGCTGTGCTCGATTCGTCGGTCGAAGAGCATTTCCGCGTCCCGCTGCTCGGCTGGTGGGGCATGACCGAGATCATCACCCAGGGCATCGTCGGCGATCCCGGCCTGCCGAAGCGCGACGGGGCGATCGGGCGCCCGGCGCCGGAATACCGGCTGGCGGTGCTGCGCGACGACGGCCGGCCGGCCGGGCCGGGCGAAACCGGCGAATTGCGCCTCCGCGGGACTCCGGGCCTCTCCCTGTTCCGGGAATATCTCGACAATCCGAAGGCGACCGCCGACTCCTTCGACGAGCGCGGCTACTTCATTACCGGCGACCTGGTAACGCTGCACGAGGACGGGTTGATCGGGTTCGTCGACCGCGCCAAGGACATGCTCAAGGTCGGCGGCGAGAATGTCGGCCCGGCGGAGATCGAGCGGGTCGTCCAACAGGTCGAGGGCGTGATAGAGGCCGCAGTCGTCGGCAGGCCGGACCGGATGCGCGACGAGGTGCCGGTGGCCTTCGTCGTGGCGGCCGACGGACAGGACACGGCCGCGCTGAGGGCCGCGATCGCGGAACGCTGCCGTTCGGCGCTGGCGGATTTCAAGCAGCCGCGCGACATCCGCTTCCTCGACGACCTGCCCCGCACCGGCGGCATCGCCAAGGTCTCGAAACCCGACCTGCGCCGGCTGCTGGAGGGGGAGGAAGCGGACTGAGGACTCGGCGGACTCCCGCCCCTTGGGGAGGGGGATTCGCAACCCTCCATCGTCATATCGACCGGAGCCCCGGATTAAATCCGGAGAGAACTACATGCCAAGTTCATAACTCATTCTAATATTGGAATTAATCTCCTTATTTTCGACGTATAAGTGCGGAAAGAACAGGACCAGTCATCAAGTCGAATGCAAGAATTTTACGAATTCTGGCGGTGCTTCAGTGGCCCTCGACGCCGTTTGGCGGAAGCGGCCAGTCTGTTGCTTTCGCGCGCATTCACGCGCTGTGTCCACGCCCAGGTCAGCAGATCGGCACGCGCATACCCGGTCAGCCGGTATGGCGGTTGTGTCCGGACATGGAAACCACTCCCTCCAGGCGATCGTGCACAAGACTCCTCGACCCGGTTGCGGGTCGGTGCCGGATGAGGCGGAGCCGGCGCGGTCGCCGGAGCCGGAACCGCTTTGCCCACGCCAAGCCCGACCGGCGCCGCTGCAACGCAGCGGTCTTCCCCGCGCAGGAGCTCACGCGTGGCCGAGAGCGCAGATGCGAAGCTCTTTCCCCTCTCAATCCCGAATCCAGGCTTGGATCGATCCAATTGGGGGAGAGTCACATAACGATTTCCTATCGTCCCCATAAGAATATCCGTCTGGCTGCGGCGGCGAACCTCCCCACCTGACTCTTTAGCGCCTCCTTTCGGGGAGCGCCCTTGGCATTGCAGAGGAGCATCGCAATGGCCGGAGGGAGCACCAGCAGCACCACGAGGACGGCGATCGCGGTCGCCGCCGGGGCG